>JBFXHW010000038.1:0-14178 GCA_050176605.1 Sphingobium sp.
GCGGACAATTCCCGATTTCCCCAAACCCGGCATATTGTTTCGCGACGTATCGACATTGCTGCTCGACGGGCCGGGGTTCCGCTCGGCGATCGACCGGCTGATCGCATCATTCGACCCTGATGCGATCGACCTGATCGCCGGGATAGAGGCGCGCGGTTTCATTGTGGCATCGGCCCTTTCCTATGCGCTGGCCAAGGGCAAGATCATGCTGCGCAAGTCCGGCAAACTGCCCGGCGCGGCGGTCGGCATCGACTATGCGCTGGAATATGGAACCGACCGGATAGAGATGCATGTCGGTGCGGTCGTGCCGGGCGTGCGTGTGCTGCTGGTCGATGACCTGATCGCGACGGGTGGCACGGCGCTGGCCGGGGCGGCGCTGCTGCGCGGCGAGGGGGCGATCGTCACCGACGCACGCTTCCTTGTCGATCTGCCCGATCTCGGCGGTGCCGCGCGTCTCGCCCAGGCTGGCGTGACTAGCCGAGCCCTGCTCGCTTTCCCAGGGCATTGACACGGTGCGGATCGCGATAATCACCGGGGTAGAAGAAGAAGCCGAGGCGTTTGCGCCGGGGCAGCATGAACGCGTCGAACAGCATGGCCATTTGTCGGTCCGGTTTCTCGATCATGCGGGACACGCGGTTGCGATATGCTGCTGCGGCGTCGGCAAGGTGAATGCCGCCATCGCGGCCACGATGCTGGCGACGGTTCATCGTGCCGAATTGCTGATGATCATCGGGACGGCGGGCAAACTGTCCGGTATCGCCGGAGATTGCTTCATCATTCATGAAGCGGTGCAGGGCGACTATGGCGCTCAGCGACCCGACGGTTTCACCCATTATACGGCGGGGAGCTGGCCGATCGGACCCGCGAGCGTCGAACATTTCCGCGCCCATCCCTTGCCCGACATCGGCCTGCCGCACGCGCGGATCGTGACGGGGGACGCGTTTATCGAATGCCCCGATCACAGCCTGCGGCTGCGCGAGGGCCTGGGCGGCGATCTTGTCGATATGGAAACCGGTGCCCTTGCTCAGGTGGCGGTGCGGCTGGGCCTGCCCTGGTCGGCGATCAAGGCCACGACCGACGAAGCGAACGGAACGAGCGCGGGGGACTTTCAGACAAATCTTCTTCTGGCCGCGCGCCGTGCGGCGGAGGCGGCCGAACGGAGCCTCGCCCGGCTTGGGTGATCCGCTGCGGTATCAGTTCGCCGAGCGTTCGAGGGTCTGTTTTCCCCAACCGAGAAAGTCGCGAAAGGCGGTTTCGGCATCCTGCGATGTCCTCCTATAGCCTTCCGGGTCCTCATCTATCTTCACCGCGGGCCATGATGCCTGATGATAGGTGATCGTGCCGCGCAGCTGCGACAGCCGTTTGCCAAATTCCCGGCGTATATCGGGGTCTAACGTGCGTGCGCCGGCGCCGAGCAGGAAATGGTCGAAACGGCCGATCTCTTCCGCCAGATGGCGGCGATTGGCGACAAGCTCCCACTTTCGTTCGGCGTCGTCACGCGCGCGGAGTTCGACAAACCGCTTGTAGATCTCCATCATCGTGGAGAGATAATACGCAATCGATTCCATATCAGCGTCCTCTCCATTATCATTACAGCTCCGCCAAAAGCGCTTGACGAAGTGATTTGTTCCACTGCTTTTTGCACCCAACTCTCTAAGAATAAATAACTTTTGGAGGTTTAGTGCATTTTTGATGCGTCGCCGACCGGGCGGTTTGGGACCTTTCACCCTCCGAAACCGCAGCCATTTCCTCCGTCCATCATTTCGTTGCACTGCAACGAGAAATCCGCTAGAGGCCGCCGCGATCCGGGGCGCGACCCCGGCCCCCTTTAAAACGAGCCAGAGACAAATGAGCCTCCGCAACGTGGCCATCATCGCGCATGTCGATCATGGCAAAACCACACTGGTCGACCAGCTATTCCGCCAGTCCGGCACTTTCCGCGACAATCAGCGCGTGGACGAACGGGCAATGGATTCAAACGACCTCGAAAAGGAACGCGGGATCACCATCCTCGCCAAGCCGACCTCGGTGGACTGGAACGGCACGCGCATCAATATCGTCGATACGCCCGGTCACGCCGACTTTGGCGGCGAGGTGGAGCGTATCCTCAGCATGGTCGACGGGGTGATCCTGCTGGTCGATTCCTCTGAAGGCGCGATGCCGCAGACGAAGTTCGTGACGGGCAAGGCCCTGAAACTCGGGCTTCGCCCGATCGTGGTCGTCAACAAGATCGACCGCGGCGATGCGCGTATCCAGGAGGTGTTGGACGAGGTTTTCGACCTGTTCGTCAGTCTCGACGCTACCGACGAGCAGCTCGATTTTCCGGTGCTCTATGCATCGGGCCGCAACGGCTATGCCAGCGAAGACGAGAATGCGCGAGAGGGAACGCTGACCCCGCTGTTCGAGAAGATCATCGCGCATGTCCCGCCGCCGCACGCGGTAGAGGAGGACGCGCCGTTCACCTTCCTCGCGACGCTGCTCGACCGCGATAATTTCCTCGGCCGCATATTGACCGGCCGTGTGCAGACCGGTGTGCTGAAGCTCAACCAGCCGATCCACGCGCTGGATGCAGCGGGCAAGGTCGTCGAGCAGGGACGCGCGACCAAGATCATGGCGTTCCGGGGTCTCGAGCGCGTGCCGGTGAACGAGGCGCACGCAGGCGACATCATCAGCCTCGCAGGCCTGACCACCGCGACGGTAGCGAACACCATTGCCGATCTTTCCGTGACGACGCCGATCGAGGCGCAGCCGATCGATCCGCCGACGCTGTCGATGCGATTTGCCGTCAACGACAGCCCGATGGCGGGCCGCGAGGGCGACAAGGTGACGAGCCGCATGATCCGCGACCGGCTGATGCGTGAGGCGGAGAGCAATGTCGCGATCCGCGTCACCGAAAGCGCCGACAAGGACAGTTTCGAGGTCGCCGGCCGCGGCGAGTTGCAGCTCGGCGTGCTGATCGAAACGATGCGGCGCGAAGGCTTTGAACTGGGGATTTCCCGTCCGCGCGTCCTGTTTCGCGACGAAGGCAATGGCCGCGAGGAGCCCTATGAAACGGTCGTCATCGACGTGGACGATGAGTTTTCCGGCACGGTCATCGACAAGATGGCGTTGCGCAAGGCGGAGATGACCGACATGCGCCCCAGCGGCGGCGGCAAGACGCGCATCACGTTCAGCGCGCCGTCGCGCGGACTGATCGGCTATCATGGCGAATTCCTCTCCGACACGC
Organism: Sphingobium sp.; assembly: GCA_050176605.1. Taxonomy (GTDB): domain Bacteria; phylum Pseudomonadota; class Alphaproteobacteria; order Sphingomonadales; family Sphingomonadaceae; genus Sphingobium. Next base: position 3,227 of record JBFXHW010000038.1, read on the forward strand.
GCGGCACCGGCATCATGAACCGGCTGTTCGAGAAATACGGCCCGTACAAGGGCGTGATCGAGGGGCGGGCCAACGGCGTGCTCATCTCCAACGGCGCGGGCGAGGCGGTCGGCTATGCGCTCAATGCTCTGGAGGAACGCGGCGTGCTGTTCGTGTCACCGGGCGAGCCCATCTATGAGGGCATGGTGATCGGAGAGAACGCCAAGCCGGACGATCTCGAGGTCAATCCGATGAAGTCGAAACAGCTGACCAACTTCCGTGCGAGTGGCAAGGACGATGCGATCCGCCTCACCCCGCCGCGCAAGATGACGCTGGAACAGGCGATTGCCTATGTCGACGACGACGAGATGGTCGAGGTAACGCCCAAGTCGATCCGCCTGCGCAAGCGCCATCTCGATCCGCACGAGCGCAAGAAGGCGAAGCGGGTGGCCGAGGCGGCCTGAGCGGGTTCAGGCCACAGCCTCCCAGAGTAGCGCCAGACCTACCAGCGCCAGCATCACGTTGACGAACGCATAGAATGCCGGGCCATTCACCCGGTCGACGACCCATGCGCCGAGAAATGTCGCCAGAATGCCTGCGGGCATCAGCATGGCGGCATAACGGAGCGTGTCGCCGGAGAAGGCACCCAGCGCGATATAGGCGGGCACCTTTATCCAGTTGGTGATCGCAAAGAAGATCGCGTTCGTGCCGACAAACTCTCGATGGGGAAGATACTTCGGCATGACCCACATCTGAAAAGGCGGTGCGCCGGCATGAGCGACCTGGCTGGTGAATCCGGCCGCGATGCCGAAGATGGAACCCGGCCACTGCTTATCGAAGAATGGCCCTGAGCCGAGCTTGTGATAGGCGGTCCAGAACCGCCACAGCGCGAAGAGGATCGAGATGGAGCCAACCAGTGCGAGGATCGCCCCTGTGCTGACCGATGCCGCGAAATAGGCACCCGCCGCGATTCCGACGATTGAACCGGGAACTGCCCAGGCTAGAATCGGCCCGTTCCAGCTCTTGCGATAGATACAGACACTGAAGGCATCCTGCACGATCAGCAGCGGCAGCAGGATAGCCGCCGCCTCTACCGGTGGAAAGGCGAACACCATCAGCGGCAGACCGATCATGCCGATACCGGCAAGGCCGCCCTTGCCGAAACCCAGCGCCATAGCGCCCAGTATCGCGAGACCTATGGAGAGCGGATCGCCGTGCATCGCCCGCCGCTATAGGGAGCAAGTGCGCGCTATGCCAGTGGGGCAGACGTCGGCTATGCAGGTGGCATGTCAACCGACCTGCTGTTCGTCTATGGCACCTTGCGCCGTGGGTGCGACACTGCCCATGCGCACGGGCTGGAGGAGGCGTGCGACTGGGCCGGCCCCGCGCGCGTGCAAGGGCGGCTTTACCGGATTGCCTGGTATCCCGGGTTCGTTTTCGATCCGCTTGCGGGCTGGGTGACGGGCGACCTGTTGCGGATGCGCGATCCGGCGGCTGTGCTCGCCGGTCTCGACCTGTACGAGGAAACAGGCCCAGGCGTTGCGGAGCCACAGGAATATCGGCGTGAAATCATCGAGGTGGAGAGGCAGGGCAGTCCGGTCGAGGCATGGGTCTATCTCTATAATCGACCGGTTGAAGGGGCATCGCTGATTGCCAGCGGGGACTGGTTGCGGCCGTAAAAGGCACCGCCACACCAGTCAGCCGGTCTCGCGTGTGGCCGTCAGTTTCTGCGTCAGGAAATCGAAGACGGCGCGAACGCGGGGCGTATGGCGCAGCCGCTCATGAGTCAGAAGCCACACCGCCCCATCGTCGCGCGGCGACGGGCGCAGGCAGCGGACGAGATCCGGGTCGCGATCGGCCATGAAGCTGGGCAGGACGGCGAGGCCGACTCCCGAGCGCACCGCCGACAGAAGGCCGGTCGCCGATCCGTGGTGCATGGCTACCGCCGATTCAAGGCCATGCTGTTTGAGCCATTGCTGATAGTGTGGCCAGACATGAGGGCCGCCGCCGCCGACAAAGGGATGGGCATGCAACTCCGCCCGCTTGCGGGGAATCCCATGGGCGGCCGCATAGGCACGGCTGCAATAAAGCGTCCATGGATTGTCCGCGATCCGCCGCCCGACAAGCCCGCCTTCCTTCGGGCCGGTTCCATGCCGCAGGGCGATATCGGCCGCGCCCGCGGTAAGATCCCGCAGATCGTCGGTCGCGTCGACCTCGATCAGGATCGACGGATAGGCCGCGCGAAAGTCGCGCAGGACCTCGGGGATGATCGTCACCGCATAAAGGTCCAGCGTCGTCAGCCGCACGGTGCCGTGCATGTCGCGTGCCTGTGCCGCCGCGGCTTCGGCAAAGGCTTCGGAGGCACCCGCGACCGATCGCGCCTTGGCCAGCAGCGCCTCGCCGGCCGCGGTCAGGACATAGCCCGACTGCTGTCGGTCGAACAGGGTGAGGCCGAGCGCCCGCTCAAGCGCAGTGATGCGCCGGGCCACCGTTGTCTGGCTCACGCGCATCTCCCGGCTCGCGGCGAGAGTGCTGCCGGCACCGGCCACCGCGATGAAATAGCGCACGTCGTTCCAGTCGAACATGAGCTCATTCTGCACTTTTGCAGAATGAAAAGGCAATATCGTTGTTAGCAGCCCTGCCACATGCGGTGTATCAGGGCGGTGTACCGGCGCTGGTGCTTTCGACCCTATCAAGCATGGAGAAGACGATGAAACGCCCGATCGCACTCTTTGCGGTCGCCGGAGCCCTGAGCCTGGCGCCCGCCTACGCCCAATCCCATGATTTCGTCGCCCGCAGCGAAGCCGTCAGCTATGGCGACCTCGATCTGGGCCAGCCTGCGGGGCAACGCATGCTCGACCGCCGTCTGCGCAGCGCCGTTCAGGCCGCCTGCGGAGAGGCCTCGAATGCCGACCTGGCGTCCGGCAACCGCGTCCGGTCCTGCCGCAGGGACCTGACACAGCGCATTGCCGAAATCAGGCAGAAGATCATTGCCGGGGCCGAAGCCCGTCCGGCCGTCACGCTGGCAGCCAACCCTTCACGATAGCGCAAGATGCGCTATTTCGGCTGCATCGCCTTCACCGCGGCAAGCGTGTTCTTGACATGATCCTGATAGCTCATCGCGCTATAGGCATAAACGATGCGGCCGGTGGGGGCGATGAGATAGGAGGTCCGGTTGGTGAGGCCGACCTTCAGCGGCAGCGCGACGTCATAGCCCTTGACGATGTCCGGACCGGCGGAGGCGACGGCAAACTTGTCCCGGCATTCTTCGGTCGAAAACCGCGCGAGCTTGTCGATCGGGTCGGCCGACATGCCGATGACCGTCGCACCAGCCTTGCGGAAATCGTCGGTCGCCTCGGCGAACTCATGGGCCTCGGCCGTGCAACCCGGCGTGAAGGCAGCGGGGAAGAAATAGAGCACCACCGGCCCCTTCTTCAGCTCATCCGACAATTTCAGCGTGAATACCTTACCCGCGATCGCGCCGCGCGTCGTGAAATCGGGCGCTTTCGTACCCACGGCCAGTGCGCTTGTCGCTGCCTTCGGCGCGACGAACAGCGCAACCGCGCCCAATCCTGCGATGCTTGCGGCGGTCCATTTGATCCAGCGTTTCATAATATGCTCCTTCGGCGCCTGCCAGCCTACACCGGCTGCGCTGCAAAAGCGAGCCGCCTTGCCCTTTGTTCCCGCGCCAAGTAAAGCGCGGGCGTCATGACAACGCCGCTCATCATCGCTTTGCCCAAGGGGCGCATACTGGACGAGGCCCTGCCACTGCTCGCGCGCGTTGGCATCGAGCCGGACGCGGAGTTTCACGACGAGCGCAGCCGGTCACTGCGCTTCGCCACAAACCGGCCCGACACCTGGATCATTCGTGTTCGCGCCTTTGATGTCGCGACCTTCGTTGCGCACGGCGCGGCGCAGATTGGTATCGTCGGTTCGGACGTGATCGAGGAATTCGACTATTCGCAGATCTATGCGCCGGTCGATCTCGATATTGGCCATTGCCGTTTGTCGGTTGCGCAGCCAGAGGACGACATTGAGCAGGACGAGGCGGGCATGAGCCACGTGCGCGTTGCCACCAAATATCCGCACCTCACCCGCCGTCATTATGAGGCGCGCGGTATCCAGGCCGAATGCGTGAAGCTCAACGGCGCGATGGAACTGGCGCCGTCGCTGGGGCTTTCGCGGCGGATCGTCGATCTGGTCTCGTCCGGCGCGACGCTGAAGGCCAATGGCCTGGTTGAAACGAGCGTCATCATGCAGATCAGCGCAAGGCTGATCGTCAACCGGGCGGCGTTCAAGATGCACGCGGGTGAGATGGCGCCGCTGGTGGAGGCTTTCCGCTTGGCGGCCGGGAAACGCGATGCTGCGGCTTGACGCGCGGGCGCCTGACTTTGAGAGCTGTTTTGCCGCGCTGGTCGATGCCCGTCGCGAAGCAGACGAAGACGTATCCGCAAAGGTGCGGGAGATCGTCGCGGATGTAAGGGCGCGCGGTGACGCGGCCTTGCAGGACATGACCCTGGCGTTCGACCGCCACGATCTGGATGTGACAGGCTGGCGTGTCGACCCTGCCGAGATGGACGCGGCGCTGGCGGGGCTGGAGCCGGAGCTTCGCGGCGCGCTGGAGCTGGCGGCGGAGCGGATCGCCACCTATCATGAGAAGCAGCGACCCGAGGACCGCGACGAACGGGATGCCGCCGGCGTTCGCCTCGGCGCGCGCTGGAACGCGGTCGAGGCGGCCGGGCTCTATGTGCCGGGCGGGCGGGCGGCCTATCCGTCTTCGGTGCTGATGAACGCCATTCCCGCGAAGGTTGCCGGTGTCGAACGCATCGTCATCATGACGCCGACGCCCGGTGGAGCGATCAACCCGCTTGTGCTGGCCGCGGCGAAGCTTGCCGGCGTTACCGAGATGTGGCGCGTTGGCGGGGCGCAGGCCGTTGCCGCGCTCGCCCATGGCACGGACCGGATCGCCCCCGTCGACGTAATCGTCGGGCCGGGCAATGCGTGGGTGGCCGAGGCCAAGCGCCAGCTTTATGGCGTGGTGGGCATCGACATGGTTGCAGGACCTTCGGAAATCGTCGTGGTGGCGGACGCGCAAAACGATCCGGAATGGATCGCGGCCGATCTGCTGAGCCAGGCCGAGCACGACCCGACCAGCCAGTCCATCCTCTTCACGGACGATGGCGTTTTCGCCGATGCCGTCGCGGAGGCGGTCGAGCGTCAGATTGACCTGCTGCCGACGCGCGAAACGGCGCGGGCGAGCTGGGATGCGAACGGCGCCATTATCATCGTGCCCTCGCTCGATACCGCCATGCCGCTGGTCGACCGGCTTGCGCCGGAGCATCTGGAACTGGCGGTCGACGATCCCGATGCGCTTTTTGCGAAGGTAAGGCATGCCGGGTCCGTCTTCATGGGGCGGATGACGCCCGAAGCGGTCGGAGATTATGTCGCTGGCCCCAATCATGTGCTGCCCACCGGACGGCGTGCGCGCTTCTCGTCCGGCCTCTCGGTGCTGGATTTTATGAAGCGCACGAGTTTTCTTGCGCTGGACAAGGCGGCGCTCGAAGCGATCGGCCCCGCGGCGGTCGCTCTGGCGCGGGCGGAAGGCCTGCCAGCGCACGCCGCGAGCGTCGCCAACAGACTCAATTGAAGAAAGGAACCGACCGATGACCTTTTCGCTCTATGATGCCACGATCCCCAGCTTCCTCCAGATTCTCGGCGCGATGCGTGGCCTTACTGAAAAGGCGGAGGCCTTCTGCGCAGAGAAGGGGATTGCCGAGCGGCAGTTGCTGGACGCGCATTTGGGAGAAGACATGCTTTCGCTGACGTGGCAGATCAAATGGGTGTCGACCCATTCGATCGGCGCGATAGAAGGTGTGCGCGGTGGCAGCTTTTCCCCTGACCGCGAACCGCCGGCGGAAAGCTTCGCGGCATTGCGGGCACAGGTCGACGAGACCGTCGCCGCCCTTCAGCAGGTTACGCGGGAGGAAATGGAGAGCTTCGTCGGTGGCGACATGCAGTTTTCGCTGGCCGGGCGCATACTCATGGAGTTTACGGCAGAGAATTTCCTGCTCTCCTTCTCGCTTCCCAATTTCTATTTTCATGCGTCCACAGCCTATGACATCCTGCGTGACGAGGGGCTGGATATCGGCAAGCGCGATTTTCTCGGTGTACCGCGCATGAAGGCGCCGGCGGCCGCCTGAGCCCGACTGGCAGGAGAATGATGACGATGGGAATATCCCTCTACGACGCCACCGTCGCAACATGGTTGCAGATCATCAAGGCGGCACGCGCGATCATCGTGAAGGCGCAGGACCATTGCGCCGAAAACGGCGTTGACGAGAAGGAACTGCTCGCATCGCGGCTGGCGCCGGACATGTTCGCGCTCAACTGGCAGATCAAGGCAATGTCGCGGCACAGCCGTTTCGCTCTGGAGGGCGTGAGGGCGGGTTCCTTCTCCCCCGATCCCGATCCCGCAGCCGAGAGCTTCGCCGAACTGCTCGACCAGATCGACGAGACCATCGCGTTCCTGAACGCGGTGACGCCGGAAGAGATGGATGCGTTGATCGGGCAGGACATGGCGTTCATTGCGGGGCCCCGGCGGCTGGAATTCACCGCGGAGAATTTCCTGCTGTCCTTCTCGCTTCCCAATTTCTTCTTTCACGCGACCACTGCCTATGACCTTCTGCGTCAGGCAGGGCTGCCGATCGGCAAACTCGATTTCATCGGCGAACGCCGCCTCAAGACACCAGCCGCCGCATGAGCGAGCGTGCCCTGTCCCGTTCGGCGGCCCGGCTGGCCGCTGTCCAGGCGCTTTACCAGAAGGAAATGGAAGGCACGCCGGTGCCGGTGCTGCTGCATGAGTTTCACGAGCATCGCCTCGGCGCGACGATCGAGGACGTGACCTACAAGCAGGCGGAGGTGCCGTTCTTCGACGACATCGTCGCCGGGGTAGATGCGCGCGCGGAAGAGATAGACGGGTTGATCGCCGGGCGGCTGTCGACCGGCTGGTCGCTGGAACGGCTGGACCGGCCCATGCGGCAGATATTGCGGGCCGGAACCTATGAACTGCTGGCGCGCGCGGACGTGCCCACGGCCAGCGTCATCAGCGAATATGTCGATGTGGCCAAGGCCTTTTACGACAAGCGCGAGGCAGGTTTCGTCAACGGCCTGCTCGACGCGGTGGCGAAGGCCGCGCGCGGCTGATGGGCGAGATCGTCAACCTCCGTATGGCGCGCAAGGCGAAGAAGCGGAGTGCGGCCGAAGCGAATGCGGCCGCCAATCGCGCGCTGCATGGACGGACGAAAGCGCAGAAGCGGGCTGATGCCGCCGACAAGGCGCGTGTCGCGCGGGCGCTGGATGGCGCGAAGCGGGAGCCTTAGCGGGCTGTCCGGACACGACAACATAGCGGACATCATGCGTTGCTGTCATCCAGTATGTCCGAGTTGACGGCGTGAGGTAATTAACGGTGCCTTCTTCCATTGACGCTACACGTCTAAAGCGCGCTCGCAGACGCATGCGAGTATACTTTCTTGGCAGCGGAGTGGTGCTCGCATTCTTGTATCTGATTGTCGCTGCGTTGCTTGTTCGGCTCGTTGGCATAGAGGTAACACGCTATTGGTCCACGTTAATGATGGCAGCGGGCGTTATGCTCGGCGGTACATATGCCATTACAATGTTCATTTGGATTGGGGCTCACATCGTTCGGAGGCTGATAAAGCGCCAGTCGGTCATCGACCCGGAGGAATAGGAAAAGTCTGCTTCCCACAACCAATGCGCCGGAACAGACGTGTCGGTGGCGTCACCATTGCGGACGCACCCAGGAGCGGCAGCTCTTCCTATAAAAAGGGACGGTCCATCATAGACCGTCCCTTCGATTGATGCATCGCCGCCTGACGGGCGTAGGTCGGTAATCCCAAAATCAGCGTATGGACAGCAGGGTTGCGGAACCGGCATTCATAGCACCCTGGGCCTCGCTCTGTTTAAAGGCGATTTTCTGGTCGCCATAGTTACCCGTGACCCGGTTGTTGTGAAGATAGAGCTTGAATGACATTGCGCTAGGATATTCTGTACCCTTGACAATAGTGACTTCGTTCTTGCTCTCAACCTTGTAAACAAAGGTGCTGTCTTTGTATTGAAAGGTTTGTTTCTCGCTGGCATTGGCAATTGTTGGGCTGGCGGCAGAAACAATCACAGCGGTAATGGCTACAGACAAGAAGCGCATATAAAACTCCCGAGAAATATTGATTTAAGCTCTCCCTATCTTTCGAGTTGAGTTTTCTGCGGTGCGGTATTCTTTTGCAATTGCAAAGCATATGAATTGGATTGCGCAGCGAGCAATCACGACTGCCTGACCGAGTTGGTGCACCCTCCTTGCTGTTGGCGATGCCGCTGCTGACGTAAGGCGCAGGCGCGCTGCATGAATGGTGCGATGCAGAGTTCAAGTTCCTCGCGACGATTTCGATGTTGCTGGCGGTGATCACGTCGATTGCTGCAGGGGCTGCAATGCTGGTGGGCGGGAGTAAAGCGGACTGTCGGGACACGACAACATTGCGGACATTCAACGTGCCTGCCAGCTTTATGGTATGAGTCGAGTGTCAAAACATTTCATAGTGCTTGCCCCCATTCTGCTCCTTGCGGCAATCTATGCTTTGACCGGGCCTTGGAAATCCAAAGATCAACAGCAATACGAGAACTTGTTGGCGGTCAGCACACAGATCGCAACACAGCGGGATGCAACCGTCAAGCCTGCTTCTATCGCCAGATGCCTTGAGCAACTGCCGATCACGGTCGTCAACATTCAACGCCTTCACGCAGGTCCTGGGATCACCTTGGCTAACCCTGTACAAAAGATATTGATCAGCATTGAAAGTACAAATGGAGGATCGCGTTCGACGCTTCGCCTTCGGCCGGACCGTCCACCATCGCAAACAAGCTACAAGGCTATCTTAAGCTGTCTGGGATAAGTTGCTAAGGTATGACGGTGCTCAATTGCCGTTACTCAGAAGCAGACAGTCCGCTTCCCACAACATAGCCGACATCTCGTCCATTTCATGATAGCGCGTCCGATGTGACCGAATCCGATTTCATTGCGCGGTTGCGTGGACTTGCGACCGATCCGGCCGCGCGCGGGCTTATGGACGATGCGGCGGTGCTGGGGATTGGTGATACGCAGATCGTGCTGACCCACGACATGCTGGTCGAGGGGGTTCATTATCTGCCGGACGATCCGGCGGAGACGGTCGCGTGGAAACTGGTGGCAGTGAATGCCTCGGACCTCTCCGCCAAGGGTGCGGCGCCTCTGGGCGTGCTGCTTGGCTTTTCGCTCGCCGGAGACAGCGACTGGGATCGGGAATTCGTGCGCGGGCTTGAAGCGGCTCTATCCCATTTCGGTGTGCCGCTGCTCGGCGGGGATACGGTGGCGATGCCATCGGGCGCTCCGAGGACGCTTGGAATGACAGCAATCGGCACCGCGCCATCGTCGGGCGCACCGAGCCGGGCAGGGGCGCGGCCCGGCGACCTGCTGTTCGCCGTCGGGCCGATCGGCGACGCGGGTCTGGGCCTTGCCCTGTTACGGGGAGAGCTTGAGGCCGAGGGTGAGGTGCGTGCCAGCCTAGTCGATGCCTATCGTCGCCCGATGCCCGATCCCGCACTGGGCGCGGCGTTGGCTCCGCTGGCAACCGCTATGGCGGATATCTCCGACGGGTTGCTGATCGATGCGTCGCGCATTGCCGCCGCGAGCGGCTGTGCGGTCGAGGTCGATCTTTCCGCCGTCCCGTTGTCCGCCGCCTTTGTGGCCGTGCGGGGTGACCAGCGCGAGAGCCGTCTGTTCGCCGCGACTGCGGGAGATGATTATCGCCTGATTCTTGCGCTTGATCCGGCGCGCGTGCGCGATGCGCGGGCGCTGGCGGATCGGCTGGGCAGGCCGATATGGCCGATTGGCGCGTGCACGGCTGGCGAGGGCGTTTCGCTCTCTTTCAATGGCGAAGCGATGCCCCTGCCAGCCAGTCTGGGCTATGAACATGGGTCCCGTAGCGGCTGAACCGTAGATGAACCGACTTGACGCGCGGATTTCCGCCGATAGGTTCGCTCCCCGGCAAAAGTCAGCGTATCGGGGCTATTTTCATGGTCGACAGGATGCTGAATGCGGGAGGAGCTTTCATCGGCACGCTGGTGTCCGGTTCCCTTCGCGCACGCCTATTCCGACCAGCCAGAACAAAAGGTGCCGTCCGCTCAACCCCGGCGAGACGGCCATCATGACAATCCACATGGGGGAGAGGAACACCATATGACAGTTGTGTTGATTGCCATAGGATGCGGCCTGCTGGCCGTGCTCTACGGCCTATTTACCAGCCAGCAGGTGCTGAAGGCATCACCGGGCAACGAACAGATGCAAAGCATTGCCGCCGCCATCCAGGAGGGCGCGAAGGCCTATCTCGGTCGCCAGTATCGCACCATCGCCATGGTCGGCGTGGTGGTCGCGGCCATCGTGCTGTGGCAGCTCGGGACGCTTTCCGCCGTTGCCTTCGTCATCGGTGCGACGCTTTCCGGCGTTGCCGGCTATGTCGGCATGCATATCTCGGTCCGTGCCAATGTCCGCACGGCGGAGGCCGCGCGCAGTTCGCTGCAGGGCGGGTTGACACTGGCGTTCCGCTCCGGCGCGATCACCGGCATGCTGGTGGCGGGCCTTGGACTGCTCGCGATTGCCGTGATGTTCTGGTATCTGACGGGTCCCTCCGGGCTGGCCCCCAATGACCGTGAGATCGTCGCGGCGCTTACCGCACTGGCTTTCGGTGCTTCGCTCATTTCCATCTTCGCCCGTCTGGGCGGTGGCATCTTCACCAAGGCCGCCGACGTCGGCGCGGACCTCGTCGGCAAGGTCGAGGCCGGCATTCCGGAGGACGACCCACGCAACCCGGCCGTGATCGCGGACAATGTCGGCGACAATGTCGGCGATTGCGCAGGCATGGCCGCCG
>JBFXHW010000039.1:0-13956 GCA_050176605.1 Sphingobium sp.
CCCCTTCTTTCCTGACGTCCCGTCGTCCACCCGATGCGCTGGATCGTCTCAACGCTCTGTTCCGCCGCATGGGCAGGCCTGAATTCGATACGCTTCCGCCTGCCGAAGGCGTGGTCGCCCGGACCGGTGGCAGGAAGGGGTCATTCTCCCTCATTCCTAAGCCGCTATGGGGGCTTGCGGCGCTGTTGTGCACCGCCAGCCTTTTCTTCACGATCAGCGGTACGTTCATGGCAAGCTGGAAGCCACAAATTCTAGGGATGTCCGGGCTGGACATGACGATGGTCGGAATAGCCGGAATGGCTTCTTCGGGCGCGGGCGTGATATCGCATCTGGCCGTGGGTGCGCTTGCCCGAGTGGTCGGGGAGCTTCGCATTGCGATCATATTCCTTGCGGCGACCATAGCGGCATTGATCATCTTCGGGCTTGTGCCCGCGGGCGCCACGATTCCGCTGATCGCCGCGGTGGCGGTCTGGGGGTTCTGCAACGTCGGCAGCTATACCGCGCTGATCCTGGTAAACCTGACGCAATATGATGTCGGGGTACGCAATGCCGGACTGGGACTTGCACTGGGCTGCGGCCGGATCGGCGGGATCGTCGGACCTTTGTTCGGCGGTTTCGCCATAGGTTCGGGCATGGGCCGGTTCTGGGCGCTGTCGATCTTCGCCCTGATGCTGATTCCGCCGATTGTCGCGTTGCTGACAATTGCGGCGCGCAAACCGGGAGCGGGCCGCGAGGGCGCGGCCTGATCACCGCGCCGACGCTCGACCGGCGATCAGTAGGCGCCGATTTCCTTCAAAGTTTCGGCGACAAGACCCCAGGTCTCGACGCCGCCGGCAATACCGATATACATCGTCGTCTGCAGCAGCACTTCCTTGATGTCTTCCTTGGTCGCGCCATTCTCGATTGCACATTTGGTCAGGCGCTTGACGGGAATGGGCCGGTTGAGCGCGGCGACCACCGCCAGCGTGATAAGACTGCGTTCGCGCAGTGTCAGGCCAGGGCGTGTCCAGGTTTCGCCGAAGCAGGCAGATGTGACATAATTTTCGAGCGGCTCGTGAAAATCGTCTGCTGCATCGAGGCGTTCGACGCTTCCCTCTCCGAACAGCTTCTTGCGCATTTCGCGGCCCGCCTGAAATGCGGGATCGTCTGTCTTCAGAGCCATGATGTCGTCCTTGAGATTAGAGATATCGCTTTATTTCGCCGCCCAGGCGACGCATTTCCGCGCGGGCCGGTTCGGAAAAACGCACCGCACGGAAGAAACCGTGAGGCATTCCCGGCACGACGCGCCAATCCACAGCGATACCGGCCTTTTCCAGTCGGTCCGCATATTCGCGGCCTTCCTCCAGCATCGGGTCTTCGGGTGCGCCCACGAACAGGGCAGGGGGCAGGCCCGACACATCCGCCAGCTTCAGCGGCGGCGGCAGCGGCGAAGGATCGCGTGCATCGCATTCCTTGAATGTCTTGATCATGTTCTGGACAAGCGTCAGTGTCAGATTGGGGTCGTTAGCCGTGGCATAGTAGGCGCGGGTTTCGTCCATGTCGTAGACGCCGTAGAGCAGCGCCTGGCACTTGAGCGCCGGGCCGCCCTGATCGCGGGCCATGGCGGTCATCAGTGTCGCGATATAGGCACCGGCGCTGTCGCCTGCCACACCGATGCGTGCCGGATCGCCCCCCATTGCTTCTGCCAGTCGCGCAGCCCAGAGCAGCACGGCATAGCTTTCCTCGAAAATTGCTTTCGGCGTCGCGTCGGGCAGGCGCGCATAATGCACGCTGATGACGATGGCATCGCTCGCTTCTGCAAGTGCCACGGCGAGCGGATCGAACGTCTCGATGCTGCCCATGGCAAATGCACCGCCATGAAAATAGACGAGGATGGGTTTCGGGCTCTCTCCTGCTGGCCGGTATAATCGAACCGGCGTTTCACCGGAGGGCCGCACGACGAAGGTCGTCGTGACCTGCATATCCGCTGGCAAGGGATAGGCGAGACGCCAGGCGCTTAGATCAGAGAGCAGGCGTCCCTTTTCCGGTGCAGGAACGATGCCGGGCTGGGCACCGGCTCGCACCGCGGCCATATAGTCGGGAATGCCCTCTGCAAGCTCCATGGCGAAACCCTAGCTCCACAACTGCTTAGATGCCAGCGCGGCGCCCTCAACCAGCGCAGAAAGTTTCGCCCACTGAACTTCCGGATGAACCCGCGCCATGTTCCACCCCTGCGAAAATCCGCAGTCAGTGCCCGCGATCACATTCTCTCGTCCGACGACGCTTGCGTAATTGGAAATGCGCCAGGCGATCAGTTCGGGGTGCTCTACCACATTGGTCTGGTGGCTGATGACGCCGGGGACGAGAATCTTGTCTTCGGGGAGCTTCACGTCCTTCCAGACCATCCATTCATGTTCGTGTCGCGGGTTGGCGCCCTCGATCACATAGGCCTGCGCCTTGATTTTCAGGATGATGTCGATCACCTCGCGCAACGGCACGTCGGTCGTGTGCGGGGTGTTCATGCTACCCCAGCACATATGATAGCGTACCCGATCCTCCGGAATGCCGCGCAGGGCATGATTATAGGCCTCAACTTGACGTTCGGATGCCTTACGGAGATCCTCCGGCGTCGGGTTCGGATTACCGGGCAGCACCTGGTTGCGTGCAGGCAGGCCCAGGTCGAGCTGGACAATGAAACCCGCGTCAACGATGGCCTTATATTCCTCGTGCATTGCGTCGGCGAGTGCATAGAGATACTCGCTCTCGCTGGAATAGACCGCGCCCCAATCGGCATCGTCGCGAGCAGGTGTGGCAGAGGGCATGAATGCCTCCACGAAATCCTTGCCCGACAGCGCGGCCTTGTAGTTGTCTATGTCGGTTTGCAGCGCCTCCTGACCTTCATAGCTGATCTGCCCGGTCACCGTGCAGCGAGGCATTGGCACCTTAACGGCTTTCCCTACACGCTCCGCGTCCAGTTCCGCTGGCATCCACATCGTCTTGTACATGGAGTTGTACTGCTTCATGAAACCGGGAAATTCTTCCGTCAGCAGCCCATAATAAGCGCCGCGTTTCTCGGGCGGCACCTTGGTCAGCCCGCCCAGCCGCTCCGTCACATAATTGTGAAAGCTGGGTTTCGAGATTTCGCCGTCGCTGGGAATGTCGATGCCGATTTCGGCCTGCTTGGCCACGACATCGGCAACGCCCTTGGTAACGTCCATCGCGAATTGCGCTTCGTCGACCGGTTCGCCAAGGACCTTTGCCATCATGCCTTCCAGCACGGGAAGAGGCCGGATCAGGCTGCCTACATGCGTCGTCAATATGCGATCGGTGCTGCGTTTCATTTCCTCTCCCCGGCATGTCATTGTACCGTGATTTTACCAAGGCAAGGCATATGATATGCAAGCGTGGCTGATAAATGGCGTCTTGCCATGTTGAACGGTATTTGTAAATAGCAACTCCCGGCCCTTTCGCGGTCGGGTCGATCACACAGGGAGAGGCGCATGTTCAATGCCGAGTTAAAGCGGAAACTCTATGCGGGAGACGTTGTTTTCGGCAGCTTCTTCAAGCTGAATTCGCCGCCGATCGTAGAAGCATTCGGGCTGGCCGGCTTCGACTTTCTGATCATTGACGCGGAGCATGGCTGCTACACGCAGAATGATATCGAGAATATCGTCCGTACCTGCGAACTGATGGGCATGAGCAGCGTCATACGGACACCTGATGCGCTGGAGGCGAATATTCTCCATGTGCTCGATAGCGGCGCAAGCGGCATTCAGGTTCCGTCGCTCAAGACCGCCGAGGATGTCCGCGAGGTTGTACGTCACGCCAAATACTGGCCGGTAGGAGAGCGAGGTTCCGCGCGCGCCTGCCGGGCGGCGGATTATGGCCTTTCCGGCCCGAACTGGGAACAGCGCGCCAATGACGGCACACTCATAAGCGTTCATATCGAAAACAAGGAAATGGTGGAGCAGGTCGACCAGCTTTGCGAAATAGACGCGCTCGACGTATTGTTCATCGGCCCCGGCGATCTCAGCCAGTCGATGGGGCATCCGGGCAATGCCGGCCATCCCGATGTCGTGGCGGCGATTGACCGGGTGATCGAGGTTGCGGCCGGCCGCAAGCATATCGGCACTGTTGTGAGCAATGCTAAGCAGGTCGAGGAGCTTGTCGCGCGCGGTGTCAAATATCTTGCATGGCTGTCCGACATGGGCATGATCCGCAGCGCCCTTGCCGCGGCATCGGCCAATTTCGCGCCCTATCGGGCATCCGCTGACGGAGAGAAAGCATGAAGAGACCATCTGGAGGCCGTGGAGCGGAACTGGCGGGAGTTGCTCCGCTGCTCAATGAGATTACCGAAGACCTGCTCTACAACAAGGTATGGGAAAGGCCGGAGCTGTCGCCGCGCGACCGCAGCCTCATCACCATCACATGCCTGATCGCGCTGGATCGCGACCAGGCGCAGGGGCATATGGAATTTGGCCTGAAGAACGGGCTGACGATGGAAGAGCTCGGCGAGGCGATAGCGCATCTCGCCTTTTACGCGGGCTGGCCATGCGCGGTCAGCGCTGCGCGCAAGCTCAAGAATATTGCGGACAAGCAAAACGACGCCTGCCTCTGCGACGAATAGCGGGCGGAGCGGGGCAGGTCAGGCGACTTGTCCCCTCGGCACCGGAATTCCCGGGATCGACAGGCGGATGCGATTGAGCGAGCGCGCGCCGGTGAAATAAAGAGTCTGCCAGTCGTCGTCGCCCCAGTTGAGATTCGACGCGCGGCCCTCGATACGGATCGTGCCAAGATGTTTCCCCGCCGGATCCATGATCCAGATGCCGCCGGGGCCGGTGCAATAGACATTGCCCGCGACATCGCATTTCATGCCGTCCGGTCCGCCGGGTTCGTCATGCCCGCGCATGTCGCAGAACAGGCGGCCGCTCCCCAGGTCGACCATGCCGTCTTTTTCGACATCATAGGCCATGATGAGCAGCCGGTGCTTGTTGCTGTCGTTGACGTAAAGGATGCTTTCGTCCGGCGAGAAGCACAGCCCGTTCGGGTTGATAAGGTCGCGCACCACCATGTTGATGCGCTGCAGATCCGGCGAAACCCGATAAACGCCAGCACAATCGATTTCGGGTGGATGATCCACCGGTGTGAAGGGCACCTTGGGTGGCGGATCGGTGAAGTAGATCGCGCCGTCCGATTTCACGACCACGTCGTTGGGGCGGTTGAGCTTCATGCCGCGATAGTTGTCGGCAATCACCGTTATGCTGCCATCCGGCTCCTCGCGGTCGACGCAGCGGCTGAAATGGTGGCAGACGATGAGGCGGCCTTCACGGTCCAGCGTCTGGCCATTGCCGTTTTTCGTATCCTCCTTGTCGACGGTAACGCCATTCTGGGGATCCCACCGCATCCGCTTGCTGTTGTGGATGTCGCTGAAAAGCAGGTAACCGCCAGTTGCGATCCAAACCGGACCTTCGGCGGGGCCGGTGGGGCCGCCATAGCCATTGCCGAGCTGTTCGAAATCCGCTCCAGGCGGGATGATCGCGTCGATCCCGCTGTCCAATCTGTCAATGGGCATGAAGCCGCCGCTCCCTCTCCGGTCAGTCGAAATACTTTAGCAGTCAGGCTTATATCAAGCCGCAACTCGTGAGGGAAGGCCAGGTTTGCATTTCAAAAATGGGAAAGATTGTGTGCGGCACGGTCAGACGCGCTGTACACCGGCGCGGCTGAATTCTTCGGTGTCCAGATCGTCGTCTTCAGCGGATGAACTGCTCATGGCATCGAGCAGCTTGCACAAGCTGGAACGAAGTCGTTCCTGTTCTTCATAGCTCAACGGCTGAAGCAACTCGCGCTCGAGAGCCTGGGAGTCCTTCTGGCATTCCGCCAGACAGGCCTCGCCCGCCGGCGTCAGGGTCAGTTCAAGCAGGCGCTTGTTCGCTTTGCTGGCCCGCCTGCCGATCAGCTTCTTCGCTTCGAGCAACGTGATCTGCTTTATCATCGTTTGCGGTTTCACGTCGTAAAGCCTGGCCAGTTCGGCCGAGGAAAGCCCGGGTCTCGATGACAGTGTCGTAAGAATACGAAACTGCACCGCGGTTACGCTGAGCGGCTGAAATATGGATTCCATTCGCACATAGGCTTTGTATTGCACCTGTTTTACGAGGTGCAGAATGGAGGTCGAAGTCCGGTCATCCCCCGGTCGGACAGCTTGCGTCATGACGCTTTTCTGTCCGATCACAACGGCTCTGTCCAGACTATAGCATGAATCGGTTCTATTTGACGCCCCCCGGATGGGGGGACAGAGGTGTATATGTGGCCGGGTTGCAGGGGCCCGGCCACATTTGAGTGTAGATTTACTTGCCCTGAAGGCGCTTGCCAGCGATTCGCGCGCCCTCGGCCATGGCCGACAGTTTCGCCCAGACGATTTCCTCGTGGCCCACGCGCGATCCGATTCCGCAATCCGTTCCGCCCTGCAGGTTTTCCATGCCCACGAGCTTGCCGAAATTGACGAGGCGTTCGGCCACCAACTCGGGGTGTTCCACCAGATCGGTATAGTGGCCGACAACGCCGGGGCAGATGATCTTGCCCTCGGGAAGCTTCACATCCTCCCACACATGATATTCATGCGCGTGGCGCGGATTGCTCGCCTCGAAGGTGTAGCATTGCGCATTGATCTTCAGCATCAGGTCGACGATGTGCCGGAACTCGATGTCGTGGACATGCGGGCGGTGCCCGCTGCCCCAGCACATGTGGAACCGGATCTGATCCTCGGGCAGGCCCGAAAGCGCATGGTTTATGACCTCCACCGCGAATTCGAGATAGCCACGATAGTCCTCGACGGTCATGTCGGGGAAGAACATCCAACTCGTCGCGAATTCGGGCTCGTCGATCTGCACGATCAGGCCCGCATCGGTGATCGCCTTATATTCCTCGCGCATCGCGGCGGCGACCGCCATCATATAGTCGCGTTCGTCACTGTAATGGGCATTGCGCGCGCCTGCACCCGCGCTGAGCGGCCCGAGGGCGGCGATGAAGCCATCAACGCCATCCTTGCCCTCGATTCCCTTCTTCAGCGCGGCGATATCCTTCTGGATCGCCTCCTGCCCGATATAGGTTAGCGGACCGGTGCAGACCTTTTCGTTTGGCGGGCGTTTGGGCGTATTGCCCGGTGTCATGAAGCCAGGACGGATTGGCCCGCCCGCGCCTGCGAACCACAATCCGGATTCGTAGAAGCCGGGGAAATCGCGCCGGTCGCGTTCGCCCGGTCCGGCGCGCTTGGGAGTCGCGTCAGGATCGCGCGGCACCATCTCCCAGCCGGTCACACGGGCGGAGATATAACTGGTATAGCTGCCCATATTGGCCGCCTTCACATATTCACCGTCGTTAATGATGTCGACGCCGCAGGCAATCTGCTTGTCCACCACCTCGCTAACGGCCAGCGGCAGGCGCTTCTGGATTTCTTCCTGATTCTCGTCGGCCTTGACGAGCAGTGCGTCGAGATCCTTCGGCCGGGGAAGGTTGCCCCCGTGGGTCGTCAATATGTGGTCGGTCGAACGGCGCATTCTCTTCTCCCTTGCGATGAACTGGCCCGGCCCTTAGCCGCGGCGCACGAATTTCTGAATCTGGTGGCCCGCCGCTTCCTCTCCGACCCAGCCGGGCCGCAGCGCGAAGCTGTAAGTGACCTCTGCGACATAGACGTCGCCATGACTGTCGACGCAGATGCTGTGCGGTGCGATGAAATTGCCCGGCGCATGCCGGTTCTCCGAAACGCCGCCCCAGCGGTCGAGCACCTGTCCGCTCGCATCGAGCACGCTTACACGGCCGGGATGATCAACCATCATCTCGCCGTGGACGAAACTCTTCTTCCCCTTGGGGCGCCACAGCTCGGCGACGTAAATCAACCCGTCGGCATCGATGGCGAGATCGCAGGGACGATATATGTCGGTCCACTGGTCCAGAAAGTCTCCATCGGGCGAGAATATCTGGATGCGGTCGTTTTCCCGGTCGCAGACAAGGACGCGGCCTTTTGTATCGCAGGCTATGCCATGCGGCAGGTGGAACTCGCCCGGTCCGGTACCGATCTCGCCCCAGCTCTGAATCAGCTCTCCGTCGGCGCTGAAACGATGGACACGGCAATTGCCATAGCCGTCGGCGACAAAAAGCTCGCCATCGGGGGCGACCGCTAGGTTGGTGCAGCGGTTGAAGGGGCCACCGGGATACTGAATGCATTCGCAGGCGTGGATTTCCACCGGACCGCTGCGCTCATAGCCCGTGTCGGACGGCTCGCCCGGCGTGCCCAGCGTCATGATGGGCTGGCCATCCAGCGAAAAGACCCGGATGCTGTGATCGCCATTGTCGACGCAGTACACCCTGTCGTCGGGACCTATGGTTATGCCATGCGCCATTGTGAAGATGTCGTCGCCCCAGCGGCCGATATAGCTTCCGTCACGTTCATAGATGGGGATGCGGTGGGGAAATCGTGTGAAGAGGAAAACGCGGTCCGACGAATCCACCGCAACGCCGGTGACATCGCGATGGGACAGGCCCTCAGGCAGCCTTTCCCAGTCGGCGATTACGTCGAAAAGCGGTTTTGTCTTCAGCATTGGCATCCTTTTCCCGGCATCGGGGCAGTCCGGACATGTTCTCGCGGCGCCGTTCCGTATCTTTACCCGTCCCTGCATTATGGCCTTCGGGTAAGCGTTTGTACATAGCAAACGCCATATGATAAAGATGATTGACAGCGTGAGCCGGGTCCTGTTGTATCGATGACCTTGAAAAGCCGATAGCGGAGAGGGCGAATGACGGGGACAAAGCCCCAGCCGATTGATGTGGACAGTTTCCTCGACGGCCTGAAACTCAACAGGTTCCACATAACCGTACTCCTGCTGTGCACCTTGCTAACCGCAATCGACGGCTATGAGCTTTATGTCGTGGGCTGGGTCCTTCCGCTATTGGCAGAGGACTTCGGAGTTCCGCGTGCTTCCATAACATCTGCCATGATTGCCCAGCAGGTGGGCATGCTTGTCGGTGCGTTCATCATTCCCCCGCTGGCCGACCGGCTGGGCCGTCCGCGAATGCTCATTTTGTGTTTTACCGGCATGATGCTGAGCGCGATCGCCATTATCCAGACCCATTCGCTGGCGCCCTTTACCGCGTTTCGCTTCTTAGCAGGGCTGTGCGGCACCGCCATGATACCGATATTGGTGACGCTCGCGTCGGAAACGGCGCCGCAGCGCCTGCGCTCGACATTCAGCACGATCACCGTTGCGGGCACGATGCTGGGGGCATTGCTGGGAGCGGGAATGCAGGCGTTCATCCTTGAACCGTTCGGCTGGCGCGGCGCATTCTGGATCGCGGCCTTCATGCCGGCGATCATGCTGCCGCTGATCTGGCTTTTCCTGCCTGAATCCCTGCGATCGATGACCGCCCGCAATCCGGACGATCCGAATATCGACCGGCTGTCCGCGCGGATGCAACCGCAAGGATCGGAGCCCGTTACAATTGTCGCGGAAGCTCGCGACCCATCGAAAAAGGCGCGCGGCAGCCTTTCCGACCTTTTCGGCAAGGGGCAGTTGACCAAGACGCTGCTGATGTGGGCGGTGGCGATATCCAGCTTCGTTTTCATTACCGCAAGTGTCTGGAAATCGACGATCTTCAAGGATGTGATCGGACTGAGCTGGCAAGGGGTCGCGGCGATCAATGCGACCAATACGATAGCCGGGTTCATCGGCATGTTTTTCATTGGCTGGTTCATCGACAAGTTCGGTTTCCGTCTCGTGATGCCGCTTGCCTTCCTGATCGGGGCATGCGGCGCGGTGATGATCGGCGTTCTCGCGCCAGGATTCGGGATGTTCGTCGCCGTGGCCGTGCTGGCCTTGTTTCAGCATGGCGGACAGGCCGGTGTCGCGGCCCTTGCGGCCGCGCTCTATCCGCCAAAGGTTCGCGCTACAGGGGTCGGTTGGGCCTATGGCGCAGGCCGTGTGGCCACGGTCTTCGCGCCGATGTACGGCTATGTGGTCACATCTGGGCATGGTCCGGTCATGCTGTTCGTGCTGCTCGCTATCCCGCTCGTGTCGGGCGGCATCTTCTCCTTCTGGCTGATGAGCCTCAAGGGCGCGCCAAAGATCACCCGGTCCAATCTGAAACATGGCTGAAATCGGGAGGGGCGACATTCAGGCGCCCATGGTGGATGCCCATGCGCATATTTTCACGCAAGCGATTCCCTTTGCTGACAATGCCCATTCGCGGCCGGTCTACGACTATTCCGTCGAGGATTATATCGCCGATCTGGACAGGTTCGGTATTGCGTGTGGCGTACTTTCGGCCGCGAGCCTTTACGGTGACAATAATGACTATACGCTGGCGGCCCTCCAGGCCCATTCCAGATTGCGCAGCACGATCATCGCAAAACCCGACATCGGTGCCAGCACATTGCGGGCCATGGCCGACAGGGGTGTCATCGGCGTTCGCCTGATGTGGCGCCGCATGAACGAATTTCCCGACTTGGAAGAGGAGCCCTATCGCGGCTTTTTCCGGCGGATCGCCGATTGCGGGCTGATCGTCGAACTGCTTGCGAAGAGCGGGGATCTGCCCGCGCTTCTTCCGCCGATCCTGGAATCAGGCGTTCGCGTTGTCGTCGATCATTTCGGCGCGCCTTCGCCCGGGGAAGGGGCCGTTGGCCCAGGAATGGACATGCTGCTCCGGTCGGTCGAGAGCGGCCGTCTGTGGGTCAAACTCTCATCCGGTTTCCGTATGCCTTTTGAGGTCGCCGATGCCTGCACCCGGCGTCTGCTTTCGGAGGCAGGACCCGGGCGCCTGCTTTGGGGCAGCGACGCGCCGTTCGTCAATCATGAGGACAGCACGAACTTTGAAAACGTGCTTGCCCTATATTTTCGCCTGGTGCCGGATGGCGATACGCGGTCGGCAATCGACCAGACCGCATTGGAACTTTTCTTTTCATGAGGGAGCAAAACATATGAACCGCAGGGAGCGAGCTATCGCCACCGCAGAGCTGGAAATGGGACTTGCCGATTTCTGGCACGATGTCGACACCAACTGGGGACGCAATGCCGGACAATATTATGCGCCGGAGGCCGTCTACAGTTCCGGCAGGCTCAACCTCGTCGGGCGCGAGGAGATCCAGAATTTCTATAGCTGGCGCGAGGGACG
The DNA here is from genome assembly GCA_050176605.1 of Sphingobium sp. Classification (GTDB taxonomy): domain Bacteria; phylum Pseudomonadota; class Alphaproteobacteria; order Sphingomonadales; family Sphingomonadaceae; genus Sphingobium. Next base: position 11,140 of record JBFXHW010000039.1, read on the forward strand.
CGGGGAGCGTGTCGCGGTTCACGGATACACCAATTTTCGCGCAGAGTTCGATGGAGAGGGCGGTGCTACTGCCAACTGGTACATGCTGCTCTGGGCTGCGGACGGGAGCGCACCGCTCGAAAGCCGCGTGCCCACCCGCCTCAGTCGTGCGACCGAAACCTTTCGCTATGACGAGGGGGAAGGGCGGTGGCTTTGCACCCGGCGCGAACTGGTGAACCTTTTCCGCGGCGGCGATCAGCTCAATTTCAGCTGATTGGCTTCATCGGCGGTCGAGCCTCAGCGGTCGCCCGGCGGCGGGAAGATAGTCCGGCCGGTATCGTGCAGCACCGATTTGCGCTCGGTGGGATTGAGCAATCGCGTCGCCTCGACCGCGCGGCGGGCCATGTCGCTGAACTGCCCTCCCGTGTTGCCATAATCCGATCCCCACATCACATGGTCCGCGCCGAAAACGTCGACGACATGGCGGACGAATTCGGCCGATGGCACATGCCCCTTGTCCAGATTATTGAGGTTGATCGTCGTGAACTTCATGTAAACATTGGGGTGCGTGTGAAGCGCAACATGCGCTGGTGTAAGGCCATAGCCGGGCGCGCCCTCAATGCCCGGCCAGCCGACATGGTCGAGGACGATCTTCACATTGCGATATCGATCCGACAAGGCGGCGATATGTCCGAGAGCCTCCGCTGACGGACTTCCCGGCAGATACATGATGACGATAGAGATACCAAGCCGGTCGGCTTCTTGCCATGTCCGCAGCGCCTCCGGCGAGTCGAGCCAGGGATAGCTGCCATTCTTCAGGGGGTAGCCGGTCAGGCGGATCCCCCTTACGCCATGTTGCTCGACCAGCTTGCGTAGCTTCGCCGGAGTCTCGGCGTCGCGCGCATCCAGGATGACGACTGCGGATATGCGGGCGGGGTGCGCGTCAGCGCTCTCGATCAGATAGCTGTTATCGGTCTTGTAGGTGCTGTTGTACTGAACACCGGTGCCACCCTCGAGATTGTTGGCCGACCAGAGCGCCAGAATGTTCTCAGGAGTAGATGGCTTCGCCATTACGCGCTGTCGCAGAGCTTCCGCGCCCTCCTTTGCGCCGGTCGTATCGATCGGATAGCGCGCAATGTCGTCCGAAAAGAAATGGGAATGGGTGTCGAACAGGATCGGGGGAGCCGGCTGTTCGCGTGCCGCCTGACAGCCATAGAGCGCTGCGGGCAGCGCAAGCAACAGGGCGGCCCTGCCGGTAGTGCGGAATCGGACCCACCGCAACAAGCGACCCTTGAATATACGCTTCGACACCCTTTTTCCTTCTCCGCTTCCTTTCTTGCCGCGCTTCAGCGCTCGATCCGCATGGCTTCCTCATACACGCTGGAGTCAATGAGCTTTGCGAGGTCCTCCCGGGCGCGCGGTTCTCTTCCTTCCTGCGACGCCAGCCATTTTTCTTCCTCAACCAAAACATTGAGCAGGTCGTCCGGCAGCGCCGCAGTAAATCCGAGATGCCCCCAACTGTCCGCCACGGTGGATGGAGCCAGCTTGGCCGTTTCGACGACCAGCCCCTGCGCTTCGGCCGGGTTCCTTTTTATCTCCTTTGCCGCATCGGAAATGGCACGGACGAAGTCGACAATCCGCGTCCGCATTACCGGATCGGTCAAATTGGCTTCGGTCGTGTTGAGATTAAAAAGCTCGCGATAAATGCCTTTTCCATCGAACTCCGTGATATCGCCGTTCAGCACTTTTGCGGATTCGGTTGCGGCGGGATCCCATATCGATACCGCATCGACTTCTCCGCGGGCCAGCGCGCCGGGCATCCCATCGATCGGGAAAATATTCACGACCTCTACGTCCTTGATAGTCAACCCTGCCTGAGAAAGCATTTTCGCAAGAAAATAGCCGCCGGAAGTGGGTTCCAGCGACGCAATCCGCTTGCCCTTGAGGTCGGCAAGAGTGGTAATGCCTGCGGACCGTCGCGCTACGATGCGATAATATCCCTCGGTTATTGTCAGGATGATCCGCAGGTCGGGATTTTTAACTGAATAGCGCAGCGCCTGCGTTTCCGCATTGGTCGCCACATCGGCCTTTCCCGACGGAGGCGTGCCCCCGATGCTGGGTTCACCGACCAGATTGTTGATCGCCCCGAGGTGCATTTCTGCGCCAGCCGGATAATGATCGCGAATGGCAAGCAGAACGGGTGCAAGCTCCAGCGTTTCGAGGCGGCCATAAACCTGAAGCGGTGCGTTGACCGCACCCTTCTCGCCGGCCGCACTGGTGGTCATGCATCCAGTGAGAGCAGTCAGCGCCAGTAATGCGAGAGCGGCTAAGCCGGGAACGCGAACTTGCATGGCATCATCTCCTATTATCAGTCATGGTGATACTAGGGGGTTTGAACCATTTGCCAACCCCGGATCATCCATCTTCGTCAGCCTGGGTGATACGCTAAATGCGATCCGGATTTCTGGCTGGTCGAAGGAGCATCGAGGGTTGAGCGGGCGCGATTGGGGAAAAGATGAAGCCACGGCGGACCGCGCGCGGCTGGCGGACGTTCTGGGTACGGACCTGGCCGGATATGCGGACACTATCCCCCACATGATGGCGAAGGAACTGGTCAACGGCGATCCCGGTTTCATAGCCGCGCACCAGTTGTCGCGGGCGCTGCTTTCCCGTCTTACGCCTGATATGCGTGGCTGGACCACGCCTGATGTATTGCGTGCGATCTATCCGGAAACCGCCTTGTCCCGCACGCGAATGCAGCCCATCGCTGGCGCGCTTTCCTCCGTCATCTGCCAGGCATTTCCTTCGTTCAGCTATTATCCCTATTTGCCGGTTGGC
>JBFXHW010000040.1:0-13640 GCA_050176605.1 Sphingobium sp.
ACCGGATACATCGAGCGAGAGCTTCTCGATCCGCGCCTCGGCATCGGTCAGGCGTTTCTGGCATTGCGCACGCAATGCCTCGCCGCGCGCGTAGAGCGCAATGGAATCGTCGAGCGGCACGTCGCCGCGCTCAAGCCGCTGGACGATCATCTCGAGCTCTCTGAGCGCATCCTCGAACGACAGCATCTCGGGACCGCTGCCGACCTTGCTTTCCGTTTCTGTCATGGCGACAGCTTTGACGCGGGGGGCGGAGGCGGTCAAGTGGCAGTGTTGCCCGGAAAACCGGCAGCGACCATGCGACAGGGGGAGTTGCGATGGTTTCATCGAAATGTAAGACTAGCCCCCTAGATCGCGTGACAAAGGGGGCGAACGATATGGCGCAGCCTGAGACAGCAAAAATGCTCGCCGCCTACTGGCATCCCCCACATTAATCATTGACGAGAATGCTGCATCTGCACATAGAAAGCCCGCTATGAAAAAAATCCTCTCCCCGCTCGCACTAACAGCGCTCGTCCTCGTGGCGGCGTGCAAGGATGAACCCGAGGTCATCGACCGCACCCCGCTCGATCCGATGTCCGATGAGTTGAACAACGCAGGCGCAGTCGTGCTGCCGCCGATGGTCAAGCTCAGCAAGACCTTCCGTTGCAAGGACGGATCGCTGCTCTTCGTCGATTATATGAATGACGACAAGACAGCGATGGTGAAGACCGAAAAGGAAGGCGTGGCGACCCCCCTCATCGCGGAGGAAGCCGGAAAGCCCTTCACCGCCGAGGGCGGCTGGTCGGTTACCGGTCCGGGCGATGTCATTGATACGTCGATCCCCGGAAAGGGATCGCAGAGCTGCAAATCCTGATTCGCGAATTCAATCTCTCCTTTCCTCTTATCACGGGCCAGCCGCCGTTGCGTCTGGCCCATTTTATTCCAGCTCGATGCGCAAAAGCGGTTCCCAGTCCGGCCCAGTTTGATTAAGGGCGAGGCCATGACCGAAGCAGCCGCAGCACCCGCCGCCATCACGCCACAAATAGTTGCCGAACACGGCCTGTCCGAGGAAGAATATGCGCGCGTGCTAAAGGCACTGGGACGCGAACCGAACCTTACCGAGCTCGGCATATTTTCGGTGATGTGGTCAGAGCATTGCAGCTACAAATCCTCGCGCATCCACCTGAAAAAACTGCCGACCACTGGGCCGCAGGTGATTTGCGGTCCCGGCGAAAATGCAGGCGTCGTCGATATCGGCGACGGGCAGGCCGCCATCTTCAAGATGGAGAGCCACAACCACCCCTCCTATATCGAACCCTATCAGGGCGCGGCGACCGGCGTGGGTGGCATTTTGCGCGACGTGTTCACCATGGGTGCGCGGCCGATCGCCAACATGAATGCGCTGCGCTTTGGTCGGCCCGATCATCCCAAGATGCGCCACCTGATTTCGGGCGTGGTGCGCGGTATTGGCGGATACGGCAATTGCGTGGGCGTGCCGACCGTGGGAGGTGAGGTGAACTTTCATCCCGCCTATAACGGCAACATTCTGGTCAACGCGATGACCGTCGGCATCGCCGACACCGACAAGATTTTCTATTCGGCCGCCAGCGGCGTAGGCAATCCCATCGTCTATGTCGGCTCCAAGACCGGGCGCGACGGCATACACGGCGCTACCATGGCTTCGGCCGATTTCGGCGAGGATAGCGAGGAAAAGCGCCCAACCGTACAGGTCGGCGATCCCTTCACCGAAAAGCTGCTGATCGAGGCATGCCTTGAGCTGATGGCTTCCGATGCCATCGTCGCCATTCAGGACATGGGCGCAGCGGGTCTCACCTCATCGTCGGTCGAAATGGCATCCAAGGGCGGCGTCGGCATCCGGCTTGACATGGACAAGGTGCCCCAGCGCGAAACCGGCATGACCGCATATGAAATGATGCTGTCCGAGAGCCAGGAGCGCATGCTGATGGTGCTGCAGCCCGGCAAGGAAGCCTTTGCAGAAGCGATCTTCCGCAAATGGGAGCTGGATTTTGCGGTAATCGGTGAAGTGACCGACACTGGCCGCATGGTTCTCGTCCACCATGGCGAAACCGTATGCGACATTCCGCTTGCCCCGCTGGCCGATGACGCGCCGCTCTATGACCGGCCGCATGTGCCCAGCCCCAAGCGCGCTCCGCTGACCGACATCCCCGCATGCGAAGACATGGGAGCGGACCTCATCAGGATGATGGGGTCGCCCGACATCGCCAGCCGCCGCTGGATTTGGGAGCAATATGACAACAAGGTCGGCGCCGACACCGTGCAGGCTCCTGGCGGCGACGCCGCCGTCGTGCGTGTGCATGGCACGGACAAGGCCATTGCGATCAGCACCGACTGCACCCCGCGCTATTGCTTTGCCGACCCCGTCGAAGGAGGCAAGCAGGCGGTCGCCGAATGCTGGCGCAACATCACGGCGGTCGGCGCGACGCCACTCGCCGTCACCAACTGCCTCAATTTCGCCAATCCGCAGCGCCCGGAGATCATGGGACAATTCGTCGGCTGTCTCGAAGGTATGGGCGACGCCTGTCGTGCCCTCGATTTCCCGATCGTTTCGGGCAATGTGAGCCTCTATAACGAAAGCAAGGCGACCGGCGGCGGCAGTGCTATTTTGCCAACGCCCGCGATCGGCGGTATCGGCCTGATGGCCGACTGGAAGAAGAGCTGTACTATCGCCTTCAAGGGGGCTGGTGACATCGTCCTTGCGGTCGGAAACTGGGCCGGTCATCTGGGCCAATCGATCTGGTTGCGCGAATGCCATGGCCGTGAAGACGGCCCGCCACCGCCGGTCGATCTCGACGCGGAGCGCAAGACCGGCGATTTCATCCGCGCGCATATCGCAAACGGCGCCATCACCGCCTGTCACGATGTGTCGGACGGCGGTATCGCCGTGACGGTCGCCGAGATGGCGCTGGCGGGTAATATCGGTGCGATCGTCCAGAGCCATCAGGATGATCACGCGTTCGACGATCCGCGTGCCTTCTTCTCGGAAGATCAGGGCCTCTACATCGTCACCGTGGGCGATGCGACGCTCTCAACCTTTCTGGCCGACGCGGCAGAACGCGGTGTCGCGGTACAGCCGATCGGCCGCACCTGTGGCGCCCGCCTGATCTTCGAGTTGGCCGACAGTGATCATGCGATCGCGCTTGCCGACCTGCGCGCCACGCACGAGGGTTTCTTTCCGAAACTCATGGCAGGCTAACCACCCGTTCGTGCAATCATACGGCTGTAGAAATCCTCGGTGCGTGCGGCGATTTGCTCCCAGCCCAGTTCGCCTTCGACCCGTGCGGTAACCGCCCACTCCAGCCTCTCCAGCAGACCCGGCTCGTCGACCAGCCGCCTACCGGCCTTGGCCAGCGCCACCGGATTGCGCGGGGGCACTATAAGCCCGGCATCTCCCACAGCATTCGCCAGCTCGCCCACATCGGTCACGATTACCGGCCGCCCGACGCCCAATGCGGACGCGATCACTCCGCTTTGCGTTGCGTCATGATAGGGCAGGATCGCCGCTGCGCACCCTTTCACCATCTCTTCCAGATCTTTCTGGTCCAAACGTCCGGCATGCAGATCGATCCCCGGAACGGCCAGCGCCTGCCGGTGTCGGTCCAGTTCCGGCCCCGCTCCCGCAATCGTCAGGCGTATGTCAGCGCCCTGCTCTCGCCAGATCGCATGGGCGGCGAGCAAAGTATCCAGTCCCTTGTAATGCTCCATCCGTCCGAAAAAGATCAGCCGCCTGCGGTCGACTCTGACCGGAGCGGTCGCGAAGCCATGCCGGCCGAAACGCAGCGCGCCGTGAGGAAGGGCGGCAATGCGATTCGGGTCTAAACCCATATGGGCAAGATCATCCGCCAGCGAGGGGCCATGGACGATGATACCATCGCTCATCTTCCGCAGGGCGTCGTTGTACCGTCGGAAGATACGCGCCGCCTTGGCATCGTTTCCGCTATGCGGTTCAGGATCGTGCACGGTTGTCACGAGCGGAATCTTTCCGCGCATGAGGCGCGCGAGAAGGGCCATTGACCGGGTCGGATGTTCCTGAACATGCACGATATCGGCACCGAACCGGCGGATATGAACCAGGCATCGCAACGCGATCCAGGGCTGGAGCGGCGCAACATGATGCGGCACGACACGCAGTGAGACGCTCCGTTCCAATACCGGCCAGCTTTCGGGCCGCAATTGGCGCGCCGCGCTGCGACGGCTGACAACCAGCAGCACCTCGTGGCGCGCCGCCAACGCCATGGCGAGGTTGGCCGCATAATCGACATGATGGGTAGCGACGAGCGCGATCTTCATGCAGGAAAGGGCCGTTCTGCCTTGTCCGCCCGCCAGAGGCGGCAGAAGCGGCTAGGCATCCTCCTCCATCTCGGTTTCCCGGCGATAATAGCCCGCGACGAAAAATCCGCGCTGTATCGCGGCCACAGCCGCTCCGGTCCGGTCAGTCACCCCCAGTTTCGAGAAAATGCGCCGGACATAGGTGTCAACTGTTTGCGCGGAGATACCGAGGATTTCCGCCATGGCGGCGTTACTCTTGCCTTGCGTGATCCAGTAAAGCACGTCGATCTCGCGATTGGACAACGGCGCGCTTGCCTCCAGCTCGGCCGTGAGCAGATCGCAATAATGCGCATAGGATGCCTGTATGCCCAACTGAAGCCGCGCCAGCTCCATCTGACCGTAGGCGCTGAAATCGTCGCAATGTCCGAGTCCCATCAGGCCGCACCGCGCGCCGGGGCCATAGGTCGGAATCACCAGGCCGTTTTCCATGCCATGGTCGGCGAGAATCTTGAGATAGCGGTGCCCCCGATCGGAAATCTCGTTCATTCTGGTGAGATCACTCCAGAAAAAGGGCACCGACCGGTCAAGCGCTACCTTCGGAATCGGATCGATCATATAGAGACTGCGACGATAGGCGCGTTCCCATGTGGTGCTGAACCCGGCATTTGCAAGCACGCGGCCGGACCGGGCATCCCGCGCTATGGGAGTAAGGAAGAAGGCGCTGCGAAAGCCGAAATCCCGCGTAAAATCCAGCGTCGCCCTGCGCAGGCTCAGAACATTGGGAGCATTGCGCATGGCGAGTACATGCCCGAGAAGATCGGCCTTCACCTTATCCCTCTCTGCTGTAGCGTCGACGCCCGATACGGCGACTCTAACAACTTGATCTCGCGCCGCGCTAATATCAAGCCCTTGCCGACATCTCACGCCGGAATATGAACTCATGGTCGCGGTGCGTGCCGACCTTAAACTCATAATTTCCGACATGCCGGAAGCCGCGCGCTGCATAAATGGCCTGCGCCTTGGTATTGCCCGAAAAGACGCCAAGCCATATCGACCCTGGCATCGTGTCGGCCAGCCATTCAAGCGCAGCATCCAGAAGAAGGCGGCCAAGCCCGAAGCCCTGCCACTCCGTCGCGACATAAAGCTGATAAAGCTCGCCCTGCTCCGGTCCCGCCTCGGGATGCGGCAGCTTGCAAGGGCCGGCCTGCGCATATCCTGCAAGACTGCCGTCGGCTGCCTCCGCTACCCACTGCGCCCGTAATGGATTGTTCAGTTCGGCCAGCACGGACTCTTCACTGTATGAATCCGCCTCGAAAATGGCGAGATTTTCAGCGCTGTAAGGAACGGCAACAGGACCGTCGACAAAGGTTTCCCTGAAGGTCCGCAGCTTGAGCGCGGCAAGTGCCGGAACGTCTTCCGGCACAGCGCGGCGGATATCAAAAACGGGGGGACGCTCCTTGCAATCGCTCATGATACCGAATTTCCCGCCTGTGTAACCCGCGCATAGACGACATGATATGTGCACCTCCCGCCCGCTTCGTCAAAGGCACGCATGACGCCGCGCATCTGTCCTGCCGAGAGCGGCGCACGTCCCTCGATCGGTACGGTGGCGCCAATACCTTTCAGATGAGCAAGCAGCCCGGCTGCGCCACCGAAATCCTGAACATAGTCCTCCTCGAACAGAAACGCATCCGCATGGCGCGCGAGCATGGCGCGCAGCGCATCCGCGGCGGGATAGGCGGGCGTTCCCGCCTCGAGCCCCAGCCGTTCATGCGCGGCCCGCCATTCGCGGAAACTCCGCGCAGCCATCGTCGCGAACATCATGCTGCCGCCCGGCCGCAGCAGCGCACCGAGCCGATCCAGCGCGCGCGGCAGATCGGCGAACCACTGGAATGCGAGGCTGGACGCGATGAGATCGAACCATGGCCCGTCAAAAGCCGGAGCCTCTCCGTCCATGCGCATGAAACGGGCGCCGACATCGCCTCCCCGCTCCGCCTCGGCGATCATTTCAGGCGCAATGTCGGTCGCTATGATATCGGCATCGGGAAAAAGGCTGCGCAAATGCCGCGTCAGGAGACCCGTTCCACAGCCGATTTCCAATATGCGCAGCCGCTCGCCACTGCCGGACCGGACGGGCAGCGGCTGTTGCCGCAACAGGCCGGCGAGCGTTGCCGCCACGATGCGCTGGATGCCGGCATGGGCGTCATAATGGGCGGCGGCATGCCCGAAAGCCCTGCTGATGCGTTGCGCGCGTGGCTCGTTCATGGTTATGCCCCTATTCGCATTTCTGCCGAAGGTGAAGCGCCGATCATGTCATCCTCCGCCCCGCGCCCCGCGCCACCTACCCCCCGTATTCGCACGATGGATATCGCCCGCGGATTCGCGGTCATGGGCATATTGCTGATGAACGTGATCGCTTTTTCGATGCCGGAAGCGGCCTATCTGAATCCCGACGCCTGGGGTGGCCGGGGGGGCGCAGATCGCCTGACATGGGCGCTGTCGTTCATCCTGTTCGATGGCAAGATGCGAGGCCTTTTCTCTTTGCTCTTTGGCGCATCGATGCTGCTGTTGATGGACCGGACGGAGATGTCTGGCGGCGACGGGCGCGTCCGTCATATCGTGCGGAGCTTCTGGCTGCTGCTTATCGGCGCCCTGCATTACCTGCTTATCTGGTGGGGCGACATATTGAGTCTCTATGCGGTCGTCGGGCTGATTGCCCTGCTGCTCGCGGGCAAGACACCGATGCAGCTCGTCAAATTCGCCTTCCTCGCTTTCTTTGCCGAATTCGTCCTGCTCGCGCTGAAGATGCTTGGCATCTACCGTGCGTTGAGCCTGACCGGCACCGACCCCGAACGGATCGGCCGCATGCTGGACAGCATGGGTCGCCCGGAAAGCGGCGCGATCCTTCAGGAGATAGCGCTGTATCGTGGCGGCTGGATCGAGACCGTCGCGCACAAGGCGGCCGACTATGTCCACTGGAGCGTCAATGGCCTCGAATATATGACGCTGGACACGCTGGGCTTCATGCTGCTCGGCATGGCGATGCTGAAAGGCGGCTTCCTGACCGGCGCGTGGCAGCGCGAACAATATCTCGCAACCGCGCGCCACTGCTTCGTCATCGCCGTTCCGCCGATGACCGCTCTCGCCATCTGGTGCTGGGCGAGCGGTTTCGACACGGTAACGACCTTCGGCGCCGTATTTGCGTGGTCCTTCCCCTTCCGTATTCCGCTGACCGTCGGCTGGGCGGCACTGATCCTGGCAGTGGCCACGCGCGGCAAACCCGGAGCCTTTCTGACCCGGGTAGAGGCGGTAGGACGCATGTCGCTCAGCAATTATCTGGGTACCAGCATCGTCATGACCGCTATCTTTTACGGCTGGGGCATCGGGCTGTTTGCCAGGGTGCCGCGTTCCGAAGTCTACCTGTTCATATTGCCGGTCTGGGCGCTGATGCTGTCATGGTCGCGGCTATGGTTGGACCGGTTCGTTCAGGGTCCGCTCGAATGGGTCTGGAGAACCCTCACCGTCGGACGTCCACAGCCTCTGCTGCGGCGGTTAGGATCAGTCGCGGCTCAGACCGAGCAGCGATGAAGGAACGGCCTTGCGGCCGAACACACCACCGGGCGTCGCGAGTACAGGACCATGCTGCTGGTCCTCCAGCATGGTCAGCGTGCGCGTGAAGCAGGCGCGAAGGTCCGCGACATCGGCCATGATCTCTTCCGGGCTGGTGCGCAGTTCGATGCATCGGCGCGCGGCTATTTCGATCCGTTCTGCCATATCGCCAAGCGCCAGTGAACCGAACTGGCGCGACTCGCCCTTCAGCGTATGCGCGGGCCGAACCATGGCCGCCGCATTGCGATCGCGCATCGCGGCCTCGATCTGTTCGACCGATTTGATTCCGTCCTCACGGAAATAGCCCAGAATACGCGGAAAAGCGGCGCCAAGTTGGGCGCGTGCCTGGTCATATTCCTTGGGGTCGATCAGGTCCTGGTCGATCATCGCTCCGCCGGCGTTCTTCTCTACTGCTCTGGGAAAATTAGCGGAAAAGGGTGAAAATAAGGTTATCCGGCCCCGGCATGGACCAACCGGAAATGACCATCAGCAACGACCGAAAACTGCCATCCCCGTTCCGTCGCGAGCGCCTCCAACTCGCGGCCCGCAACCGGATCGTCGGCGTGAACTTCGACCAGCGCATGACCGCGCATGGCCCGTGCCGCACGCAACGCTGGCCAAGGGCAGCGCATACCCCTCGCATCGACCAGAAAAGCCAATGCCCCGTTCATTTTCCGTATGGGTTTTTGGGGCTGCGCAGCGTCAGACGCACCGGCACCGCACCGAATCCCAGGTCGCGGCGTATGCCGTTCACCAGATAGCGCTGATAACTCTCTGGCAGCAGATCGAGTCGCGTTCCAAACAGGACAAATCCCGGAGGACGTGTCTTGGCCTGCGTCAGATAGCGCAGCTTGATGCGTTTTCCGCCTGGCGCGGGAGGCGGATTTGTTTCCAGCGCAGCCTCGAACCAGCGGTTGAGGACCCCGGTCGAAATCCTGCGCGACCAGACACGCCGGACCTCGAACGCAGCCGCGATCAGGTCGTCCAGCCCCTTGCCGGTCGCCCCCGACACGGTGATGAGCGGAACGCCGCGGATCTGCGCAAGACCGTCGTCGAGCGCCTTGCGCACCCCCTGATAAAGCGCCGATCCTTCCTGCGCGACATCCCATTTGTTGAGGCCGATGACGAGCGCACGGCCTTCCTGCAGAACCTTGTCGGCTATCCGCAGGTCCTGCGACTCCAACCCCTTTGTCGCATCGAGAAGCAACACCACGACCTCGGCGAAATCGACGGCGTGCAGGCCATCGGCCACGGCAAGCTTTTCCAGCTTGTCCTGTACCTTGGCGCGTTTGCGCATCCCGGCAGTGTCGATCAGGCGAACGGTGCGTTCCTTGCCGTCCCTGTCCGTCCATTGGTGATCGATGGCGATGCTGTCCCGCGTGATGCCCGCTTCCGGCCCCGTGATCAGTCTCTCCTCGCCGATGATCCTGTTGATCAGCGTTGACTTGCCCGCATTGGGGCGGCCCACGATGGCAAGTTTGAGCGGAGCGGCGTCGAGCGCCTCCTCATCGTCCGGGTCCATCTGGGCAGCGTCGCCCGCCAGCCCGGCGGTTTCAAGCCGCTCATTCACGGCATCAATATGGGGAAGTAGAGCCTGAAACAGATCGGCAAGGCCCTGCCCATGTTCGGCCGAAAGGGCGACGGGCTCGCCCAGTCCGAGCGACCATGCCTCCATCAGGCCGTCCTCGGCGGCGCGTCCCTCCGCCTTGTTGCCCGCGAGTATGACCGGTGTGTCGCTACCGCGCAGCCAGCGGGCTATCTCCGCGTCCAGCGGTGTCAGGCCGGATCGCGCGTCCACGACAAAAAGCGCCACATCCGCTTCCCCTAACGCCGCCTCGGTCTGACGACGCATACGCCCGGGCAGACTTTGCGCGTCCTCGTCCTCATATCCCGCTGTATCGAATATCCGGAATTTGAGGCCGAGCAGGTCGGCTTCTCCCTCGCGCCGGTCGCGCGTCACGCCCGGCTGATCGTCGACCAGCGCGAGACGCTTTCCCACCAGCCGGTTGAACAGCGTGGATTTGCCGACATTTGGCCGCCCGACAATGACTACCGTGGGCAGCATATGGCCCAGACCTTCCTTCCGCGCGCGATCCTCAGCGGAACGCGGTCAGCTTGCCGTCATCAGCGAGGATATACAGCATGTTGTCGGCGACCACCGGGCTCAGCGTCATGCGGTGACCCAGGTCAACCTGTGCCTGAACAACGCCGTCGGCCGGATTGACATAGACCAGATCGCCCTCGGTCGAAACCAGGAGCAGCCGACCGCCCGCCGCAATCGGCCCGGTCCAGCGGATCGCGCCCTTGCGGTCCTTCACGTCGCGCCAGCGCCGGAGCGTGCTGATCCAACGGATCTTGCCGGTCGCGCGCGCAACGCACAGCAGCTTGGCGTCGTCTGTGACAACGAACACCCAGTCGCCGACGACCGCCGGTGTCGAAATACCGGCGACATTGATTTCCCACAGGCGTTGGCCAGTCACCAGCTCATAGGAGGCCATGCGGCCACCCTGACCGATGGCGAACACGCGGCCTCGATCCACCACCGGATCGGCATCAATGTCGGCGAGCGCCGCAACCGACGTCGAAATGCTGGTACGCGAAAGCGCGTCGCCCCAAAGGCTGCGGCCATTTTCATAACGATAGGCGGTAAGTTCGCCCGAGCTGAACCCGGCAATCACCGTGCCCTGCGCAGCGGCCGGTGCCGCCACGCCGAACACGCCGGTCGATTCGACGGTACCCGACTCGCTCCATTGCTGGTCGCCGGTGGACTGGTCGAGCGCATAGACCTGATTGTCCTGACTCATCACATAGACATGGCCATTGGAGAGCGTCGGCGACCCACGCAGCGGCCCTCCCGGATGTTTTTTCCACACCATCGACCCGTCGGCGGCATCAAGCGCAGCGACATCACCGACGCCGGTCGTCACATAAAGGCGATTGCCCAGCACCGAGACACCACCGCCAAAAAGCGACCGGCCATTGCCCTCGGCGGGCATCGCGGTACGCCACAGCCGTGAACCGGTCTTCGCGTCCATCGCGACTACATTGGCGTCGGCATCGATCACATAGAGCTTGCCGTCGGCAATTACCGGCGGAGCGGCGAGGCGCGCACGCGGGCTGCTGCCCGAGATATCAGTGGACCAGGCCTGCTGCGGCGAAGCGGAAAGTGCGACATGGCCCATCAGCTTCGCAGCATTGCCGCCCGGCTGCGACCACTCACTGTTGACGTAGGGATCGGGGAGGACGACCGGCACGTCGGCAAGCGACGGATCGGCCTCCGCATCCTTTTCCGCCGACAGGATCGCTACGCGATTGCCCAGAACAGGCGTTTTCGGACCCTTGTCTTTGCCGCCCAGAACACCGCATGCCGAAACGGTGGCCAGCAACGCCAGCAACAGCACGCCACGCGTGCCAAAGGCCAACGCTTCATTCTTTCGCGGTTGCATTGCCTGCCCCGTCCTTTCCATCCTGATCCTCTTCCGTTTCGACGGCATCCACCCCCAATAGCCCTGCCATCTGTCTCGCGCGTGAACGCAGGGTTGTCGGCGCCTTCTCATCCTTGGCAATCGCCGCGAATATCGGACCAGCAAGTTCCTTCTTGCCCATCTTCATATAGGCGATGGCGGTCATTTCGCCGGCGCTGCCGAACCACGGACCGCCCTCGACCGCGAGCGGCTTCAACCGGTCCACGACCTCCTGCGGCTTCAGCGTGTCGAACTCGAGTGCCACTTGCCGGATGGTCGCAAGGTCGCGATAGGGTCCGGGCAGCTTCTCGTCCGCCGCGATGCGCTCATAAAGCGTGGCCGCGCTATTGTAATCGCCATTCTGCGCCGCGATCCCGGCGCGCGTCAGCATGGCAATCGCGCGATAGCCAGGCTGGCCCGCCGTCCCGAGTGCGTTCAGCACCTCGTCCGACGGCTTCTCACCATTGGATACCGCGTTAATGGCCTCCTGCGCCTTTTCGGCCAGCTTGCCGGACTCTTCCTTGCTATGGTGACTCCAGTAGAGCCAGCCACCAAACGCTGCCAGACCGGCAACGACGAGCACAAGAATCCAGCGCCCATATCTCTCCCAGAAACTGCGCAGCTGGTCCTGCCGTACGGCATCGTCCACCTCGCGGAGCAGCGCTTCATTGATGGGCGGCGTTTCAGCCAAGATATATTCTCCAGATCAAGCGGCCACGGGAATGGGCCGGGCGAGGTGGCGCGGACCTTAGCGACCGGCCAGCACCGCGCAAGTTACTTTTTCGGCTGATAAAGCTGCTCCTCGCCGGGGAACGCGCGGGCACGCACTTCGGAGGAATAGGTGGCGGCCGTATCGGATATGAGCGTCGCGACATCGGCATAGCGCTTCACGAAGCGGGGAACACGCTCGAACATGCCGAGCATGTCCTCGGTCACGAGCACCTGACCGTCGCACTGGGCCGACGCGCCGATACCGATAGTCGGAATGTCGATTGCCTGCGTCAGTGCGGTCGCGATCGGTTCAAGCACGCCTTCAACCACAACGGCAAATGCCCCGGCGTCGGCAACGGACTTGCCGTCGCGCATGATCTTGTCATGCTCCTCCTGGCTCCTGCCACGCGCGCCGTAACCACCCAGCGCGTTTACCGCCTGCGGTGTCAGTCCGACATGCGCCATCACGGGAATGCCGCGCCGCGAGAGAAAGGAAATCGTCTCCGCCATCGCCTCGCCGCCTTCCAGCTTGACCGCGGCGCAACCGGTTTCCTTGAGGATTCGCGATGCGCTCTCGAACGCCTTCTCGGGCGATGCTTCATAGCTGCCGAAGGGCATGTCGACGATCACGAGGCTGTGATAGCTGCCGCGAACCACCGCCGCGCCGTGTGCGCACATCATGTTGAGACTGACGGGAACCGTGGAAGGCAGGCCATAGATCACCTGTCCCAGCGAATCGCCGACCAGCAGCATGTCGCAATGCGGATCGAGCAACTGCGCCTGCCGCGCGGTATAAGCAGTGAGCATCACAAGAGGCTCATCCACCCTTCCTCCTGCCTTGCGCTGCTGGATCGCCGGCACGGTCAGACGCTTCATCGGGGCAGGCGTCGGGTTTGCGCGGCTCGTCGAGGTATCGAGAGTGAAGGTCGTGGACATGGCCCCGCTGTCTAGCGCCAGCCGAGTAAAAGCGCCACCCTTGGCAGCGCGTGCGGCGTCAGACGGTCTCTTCTTCCTCTTCGGCGGAAAACGGAAAGCTCTCCGCCAGACTGATGCCGTCAAGCACCTTCGCCATTTCGTCGCGGACCTTAAGCATGACGCGGTGCAGCCGGCATTCTTCCTCCGGCAGGCAGTTCTTGCATTGCTCGTGGGCGAAACGGCTCGCACAAGGCACCAGCGCGAGCGAGCCGCGCGTCAGGCGAACGATATCGCCATAGCTGATGTCGACAGGCGCGAGCGCAAGCCAATAACCACCGTCGCGACCGCGTTGAGTCGCGACCAGCCCTTCACGCGACAGCTCTGACAATATCACGGTCAGAAACTTGGCCGGTATTCTCTGGGTTTCGGCGATGTCCACGAGCGGAATCGGCCCCTGACCGAAGTGATCGGCCAGATGCTGGAGCGCGCGGATCGCATAACGGGTCTTTTGCGACAGCATCGACTCACCATCGCGGTTACGGCAGGAAATTTCAACCTTTCCGGTCAGGAAAAGATAGTTGCGTAGATTTCCGGCTTGAATCCGGCAACCCGCCGATCTTCAAGATCAAGCACCGGACGCTTGATCATCGAAGG
>JBFXHW010000041.1:0-13538 GCA_050176605.1 Sphingobium sp.
CGGTCTGAATGTAGCAGGCGGCAACACCCATGGTAAGGCCCGTGGTCGGCTTGGCGGTCATCTGAAGTTCGCCGCCAGTGATGCTCGACTTGGGTACGTTCAGCAGCTTCGCGATCGGACCGAGGATCGGGTCGAGGACGGTGCCAGTCACCTGCTTGTCGGTGTAATCGTAATAGAAGAGGGCACCGTTCAGTTACACGACGTCATCGAGCAACCCGGCCTTAAATCCCGCCTCGTAAGCCAGGACCGACTCCTGCACCGCAGGATCAAGACCCGCCGGCGTGAAAGCTGTCAGCGACGCAAAACCACCGGCCTTATATCCCTTTGAAACATTGGCGTAGAGGAGCAGATCCCGCGAGGCCTTGTACTGCGCCCCGGCTCTCCACGACACGTTATCCTCGTCTAGAGTGTTTTCAACCAGCACTGGTTCGAGGGTGGCAGGCGAGAAAGTAAGACACGCCCCCGGTTGAATAGGGTCAGTCGGTTCAAGCCCGAAGGCCGGACGCAGAGCGTTGTTCAACAGACTGGTTACCGCAGCTGCAGCCAGGCCGGCGCCCAGATCGTTGGTGCAGCCTGTGAAACGGTCCTTGGTCTTCGTATAGCGAATGCCACCCTGCAGCGTGAGTTGGTCGGTCAACTCGTATTCGAGATTACCGAACGCGGCATAGCTGGTGATCCGTTCGGCCTTTATGGTGCCCAGAGCGTCGAGCGGACTGCCAAATCCCAGACGAAAGCTGTTCGCGGTCGTGCTGTCGGTGATAAACAGAGACTGCTGCTCGTTCGGCTTGTCATTGGCGTAAGTGAAGCCGACAACCGCGTTCAGGCGGTCGAGCTTCGCCGCCAGGCGGAGTTCCTGCGCGAACGATTTGACATCACCGGCGGTGTCGACGCGGATGTCCCTGACCGCCGTGCCATCGGTATCGACCGGCAGGAACTGATGGTAGCGCATGTAGGACGAGATCGAGGTCAGCGTCAGCTGTCCGCTCAAATCGTAGTCAACACGACCTGTGACCTGCGTGTACTTGTTGTCGCGAGCGAAGTTCTCGCCCGGGTTCCAGTCGGCTGCGCGATTGCTGCGCGGGGCGGTGGGATATCCAGCAAGACCGGTAAGACCGAGCAGACCGGGAATCTGTTCGCGAATTTCATAGACCTGCGCGGCCGGAGCGTCCGAGCGATCGACCCAATGGGTTACCGTCAATTGCGCTTTGAGCTCACTCGTCGGCTCCCACAGCAGACTGAAGCGCCCGTTGGTGAAATCCCTCCTGCCCAGGGAGTCATTGCGGGTGTAGCTGCGCTGCCACTCGTTGCCACCCTTGTGTTCCGCGGCAAGACGCGCACTCAGGGTGCTCGAGATCGGGCCGCTGACGTAGGCATCGATGTTCATTTCGTTGAAGCGACCGAAGGTGAAGCTGCCACCAGCCTCGAATTCTCGGGTCGGCTTTTTCGCGACATAGTTGATCGCGCCGCCAGTCGAGTTGTTGCCGAAAAGCGTGCCCTGCGGCCCCTTCAACACTTCAACTCGCTCGACATCGAGTCCTGCACCCAACCCTTCCCCATTGAACGGGATTGGCGCCTCGTCGAGATAAACGGTCACTGCCGGTCTGGCGCTGATCGCAGGATCATTGTACCCCACGCCGCGAATGGTGAACACCGGAGTACCGGTCGTGCTGCTACCCAGCGTCAATCCAGGAGTAACCTTCGGAAGATCCAGCACGTCGTTGACGCCGGAAAGCTTGAGCTGATCACCCGAGACCGCCGTGATCGACATGGGGACATCGTTGATGTTCTGCTCGCGCTTTTGCGCCGTCACCACGATTTCGCCGAAATTTGCGTCATCGGCGGCTGCCTCTTGGGCAATGGCAGCATTTGGAACGGTCAGAGCGCATGCAAGCGCCATCGCCGGCACCGAACACGACGTAACGAACTGATTGAACCTGCCAACGCGTTGACCGCCGACTGAAGCTGCCATTTCACCCTCCTCCTGATCCCGCCTTAGCCATGGCGTTGAGGAATCCGCATAGCTCCCGGTCACATTCGCGTCAAGGATATACCCAATCGTAGTTGCTATATATTGCTTCGTTGAGGAGCGCTGCGCAACTCCCCCGCTCGGCCACTGGGAGGCAGGCCAACGACATAAGCCGGCTAATCGCGCTGCCTGTGGGTATTGCGCCGTAATGCCAGAGCAGCTGACCGCAACGTGCGCTGTGCCAACCCCTCTGCCGGTCCTGTCGCTCGGCGCAACCGCCGTCAGAGCGTACTTGAATTTATATCAAACAACATACTATATTATCTTGGCTCAGGCAGGTATCCTTCACGTTCCGCTGAGCTACTCGATTCGAGTAAATGATGACCGGACGGTTACCCGGATGGGCGCTTCGTCTACCAGGGCGCAGCTGCCAGGATCGGGTGCAGGGGTGAGGTTAGGTAGATTACGCATGCAACTCATTGAGCATTTCCAGCAGTCAGCGAAGCGATGGCCGGAGAGAATAGCGTTCGTGCAGCCCGACGGAGCACTGATCGATTACGCATCTGCTCTGCGGACGGTCGATGCGATCGCACGGGCGCTCAGGTCGTCCGGCCTGCCCGCGGATGCCAAGATCGCGATCTTCAGCCCCAATGACGCTGCAGGTTTCCTTACGATGCTCGGGACCGTCCGCGCAGGCTTTGCGTGGGCATCTCTAAATGCGCGAAACACGATTGACGACAACATCGCCTTTGCTCGATTGGCCGAAGCGAGCGTCTTGTTCTTTCACAGCCAGTTTGAAGTTCAAGTGCGGGAAATCCTCGCGCAAGTGCCGCAGATCAGCCTGGTCGTCTGCCTCGACCGTTCTTCCAGCCTTGGCTCTGCCCTTGCCGATTTCGAAATGGCAACAACCCCTGCCGTACCCGACCTGCCGGACGACAATGACCGGCATTGCACGATCTTTGCGACCGGCGGAACGACCGGACGGTCCAGGGGAGCCGTGTGGACGAACCGGACCTGGGAAACACTATTTGCCAACTTCTGGACTTCGGCGCCCGATTGCGAGCATCCAGTGCATCTGTGCGTTGCGCCGATGACTCACGGAGCCGGGGTTTTGGCCTTGATGCTGCTCCCCAAAGGCCCGACCAATGTTATCCTGACCAAAGCCGATCCGGTCGAGATCTTGCGGGCAATCGAAACTCATAAGGTTACGCATCTGTTTCTGCCACCGACAGTGCTGTACGCCTTGCTGTCATCCCCGCAACTCGATGAATTTGACACGAGCTCGCTGCGCTTCTTTCTCATTTCGGCCGCGCCGGTTTCCCCTGACCGCCTCAAGGAGGCCGTTCAGAAATTCGGTTCAGTCATGTGCCAGGCGTTCGGTCAGGCGGAGGCTCCATTTTTCCTGACCTACCTCTCCCCGCAGGATCACTTGCGTGCAGTGACCGACCCGGACCAGGCAGGATTGCTGCGCAGTTGCGGGCGCGCCACCATGTTCTCCCACGTCGAGATCATGGATGAGGCAGGGGCCTTGCTGCCACGAGGCAAGACCGGGGAAATCGTCGCGCGCAGCAACCTCGTCATGGCTGGCTACTTCAAGGATCCCGAAGCGACCGCCGAGGTGTCCGGCTTCGGGTGGCACCACACCGGCGACATCGGCTGGATGGATGTTGATGGTTACGTGTACATTGTCGATCGCAAGCGGGACATGATCATCACTGGCGGCTTCAATGTATTTACGACCGAGGTGGAAGCGGCCCTGATGTCACACCCCGCGATCCTGAATTGCGCGGTGATCGGAGTCCCGGACGAGAAATGGGGCGAAGCTGTGAAGGCGGTCGTCGAATTGAAGCCGGGCGAAACTGCCGGACCAGAGGATCTGATAGCTCACTGCAAGGCGGCGCTCGGCAGTGTCAAGGCTCCCAAAACGATCGACATCTGGGACAAATTGCCGAGGAGCCCGGTTGGCAAGGTCCTCAAGCGCAGCATCCGGGACCGCTTCTGGTCCGGCCAGCAACGCGCCGTCTAATTCGCGGGAAGCAACGCATATGCACGCCTATATCATCGGTGTCGGCACCACACCCTTCGGAAAGTCGCCTGGTCTCGGTCATCGTGACCTTGCTGCAGCAGCCTTGGCGGATGTTTTGCAGGATGCCGGCCTCGATGATGGCGGTGCGATCGACCAGGGGTTTTTCGGGTCGTGCCTGATGCACCGGACGGGTCAAACGATGATCCGCGGTCAGGCCGTGCTGCGCCAGCAGATGCTCGATGGCGTCTTGCCGCGACGAATGCCGATCATGAATGTCGAGGGTGCATGTGCCACTGGCTCGCTGGCGCTGCATGCTGCCAGGACGGCAGTGCTGTCGGGACAGGCCGAGCTTGCGCTCGCGATCGGAGTCGAGAAGATGTTCGATCCAGTTGACCCCGGCGCGGCACTTGCGGAAATCGGTGGAGGGTTGGACAATCTCGCTCCGGAAAGCTGGCACGCCGAATATGCCCGTGCCGCGGCGGAAGCTGGTGTTGAATGGAAGCCGGCAGGCGATCGCTCGGTAGCAATGGACACCTATGGCATCCAGGCAAGCTGGCACATGCACCGCTACGGCACGACCCAGGCCCAGATTGCGGCAGCAGCAGCCAAGAGCCACAACAACGGCGCGCTCAATCCCAATGCGCAATATCGCTTCACAATGACGGCCGAACAGGTGTTGCTGGACCGGCCCGTCAGCGGGCCGCTTACCCGAGCCATGTGCGCGCCGGTTGGCGACGGAGCGGCAGCGGCCTTGGTATGTTCGGAACGAATGCTCAGAGATTTGCCTGCATCGGTCCGCGAGCGCGCCATCCGGATTCGCGGCTCAGGGCTTTCGGGCGGAACCTTTCGGCGCTTCGACGAGCCCGGCCTCAGCCGCATAGCGGCAGACAAGGCTTATGCCGCCGCCGATGTCAGGCCGGAACAAATCAACCTCGCCGAAGTGCACGACGCGACGTCATTCTGCGAGATATTCCAGGCGGAGATGCTGCGCTTCTGCGGCGAGGGCCAGGGCGGCGCGCTTGTCGAATCGGGCGAAACCGAAATTGGCGGTCGCCATCCACTCAACACGTCTGGCGGTCTGGTTTCGAAAGGACACCCGATTGCTGCCACAGGATTGTCGATGACTCACGAGATCGTAACCCAGTTGCGGGGCGAAGCTGGCGAGCGTCAGGTTCCAGGGGCGCGGATCGGGCTGACCGAAAACGGCGGTGGGGTTATCGGTTTTGAAGAGGCTGTTTGCGTGGTCAACATTCTCGACCGCGCGCAGTGACCGTCCGCGGGAATGCCCAGAATCCGACCGAGGCATGACGGGCGGTCGCCAGCAGCGGATTGCCAAAATTTTGCTTGCTGTTGTAGCGTTTCAGCCTCGAGGAGGAACACCTGCTTCTGGCCTGAAATGGCTTAGCTTCATGGCGCCCTTGTCGGCCATGCGCCAGAATATGCCCGGCCAGTTGCTGGACACAATTGATATTTCAGTCTAGCCTGATCATCTAGAGGGGCGCCCCCCGTTGGGTCTATCAATGTGACAGGTGAACCGTGGTCAGTTCAGATGCCGACAATAATGGCTTAGCGACGGAGGCCGATGCGCTAAGCCTTGTGCTGTTTGTTCATCTGGCCATTGCCGCAGATGCAGACAAACAGCTCTCCCCTACGGGGTTGAACCGCACGCATCACCGGATTCTTTTCCTCATCGGTCACCGCCCAGGCGTGACGGTGGGCGAGCTTTTCAATCTACTCCGGGTGAGCGCTCAGGCCATCCAGGCTCCGCTACGGACATTGATCGACAGCGGTCTGATCGAACAGCAGTCATCAGAACGCGACCGCCGCAAACGGCACCTCATACTGTCGGCAGAAGGTCAGGCATTTCTCGCAGAGCTCGCCAGCGGGCAGTTTGCACGAATCGCCGCGGCGAGGAAACGGGCCGGAGAGGAAAGTTTCGAAGGCTTCATGCGCGTTATGCGTATGATGATGGATGCTGAGGACAGGGATTGGTTGTATCCGAGATCAAGTCCTGCCGTCAGCAATCGGAGGTTCGAATCTCGATCGGATGCGGAACACTTGGCGCACCCGGCCGAATATTCGAAGGCAGGTTAACCGGGTAGGTCCCAATCTCCCCACTCCATCACCGCGAATGCGCTCAAAGGACATCGCAAGTTTATACCTTGTGATGTCCGTCCGTTCATAACGTTCCCTGCGCTGAGCTACAGCGAACGGCCGATAACTTCGCACATGATCTCGGACGTTCCGCCGTAGATCCGAGTAACACGTGCATCACGGTATAGTTGCGCGATCAGGTACTCGTTCATGTACCCTGCGCCGCCAAAAAACTGGAGCGCCTGATCGGTGATTCTGCCCTGCAATTCGCTATGCCACAACTTGACGGCAGCGGCCTGCTCCCCGGTCAATTCACCGGCAACGTGCTGCGCGATTGCCCAGTCGATGTGAGCCCAGCCAACCTGGAGCTCGGTCGCCATGCGGGCGAGCTGAAACCGGCTGTTCTGGAACTCGAAAACCGGGCGACCGAAAGCCTGCCGCTCCTTGGTGAATGCCACGCTCTCGTCGAAGGCACGCTGCCCTGCGGCCTGGTTCTCGACAGAGATGGCAAGCCGCTCTTGTGGCAGCTGGTTCATCAGATACACAAAGCCCTGCCCTTCGACACCGAGCAGGTTCTCTGCAGGGACGTGGGCATCGCGAAAGAACAGTTCTGCAGTATCGCTCGAATGCTGGCCGATCTTGTCGAGATGACGGCCGCGCTCGAAGCCGGGGGTGTCGCGATCGACTACGATCAGCGAGATGCCTTTGGCGCCTGCCGACGGATCCGTCTTGGCGACGACGATTACAAAATCAGCGGCGATGCCGTTTGTAATATAGGTCTTGGAGCCGTTGATTACGTAGCCATCGCTGACACGCACGGCCGTGGTGCGGACACCTTTCAGGTCAGAACCCGCGTCGGGCTCGGTCATGGCGATCGCGCCGACCCACTCGCCGCTGACCATGCGGGGTAAATAGCGCTGTTTCTGCGTCTCGGTTCCGTAGTGAATGAAGTAGTCCGCAACGATATCCGAGTGAATTGCCGTGCCGACCCAGAAGCCGGCATAGGCGCGCTCTTCAAGAACCACGGCATTGTAGCGGAAGTCCAAGCCCATGCCGCCATAGGCTTCAGGGACACCAGGGCACAACATGCCGGCTTCCCCCGCCTCGGTCCAGAAGCTGCGGGGAGCCATCCCGGCACTCTCGATCTCGGCTCGGCGGCTTACCAGTTGCTCGTTCACAATCCTGCGAACGGTCTTGCGGAACAGGTCCAGGGTGTCGTCTATCTGAGGACGGGAAAGCTCAAGGGTCATGGAGTCACAGTCCTGGTCTGTGCGGGTTTGGGCACCGCGACGGCTTGTTTGAATGGGAATGGGTCAGGGGCGTGCCTGGGACGCCTTGGCAGCGGCAAGGCGTTCACGCAGTTCGCGTTTAAGGATTTTTCCGCTCGCGTTGCGCGGCAGATTGTCCTCGAACACCACTTCCTTGGGCACCTTGAAGGACGACAGGCGTGCCGTGCAATGGCTGATCACGTCATCAGCACTTACGCATGCGCCGGCCCGCAGGACGACGATCGCGGTGACCCGCTCTATCCATTTGGGATCGGGCATGCCGATGACGGCAGCCTCGCTGATTGCTGGGTGCCCGTAAAGCACCTCTTCCACTTCACGCGAGGCGACGTTTTCCCCGCCGGACTTGATCATGTCCTTCTTGCGATCGACAACTGTGATGAAACCTTCATCGTCGATCACACCGAGGTCCCCGCTGTGGAACCAGCCACCGGCGAAGGCTTCAGCCGTTCGCTCGGGGTCCCGCCAGTAGCCGGTCATCAACTGTGGCGATTGGTGGACGATTTCCCCGACCTCGCCCGGAGCGACATCGTTCATCGCATCATCGACCAAGCGGGTGCGGACATGCAGCACGGCGCGGCCCGCCGCGCCCGCCTTGCGCACCTGGTCTTCGGGCTGCAGCACCACAGCCAGAGGCGCAATCTCGGTCTGGCCGTAGCAGTTCCAGAGCCGCATCTGCGGCAGGCGCTGCCTGAGTTCCGCCAGGACCTCCACCGGCATGATCGAGGCGCCGTAATAGCCATGGGTCAGTGACGAGAGGTCGTGCTGATCGAATAGCGGAGCGCGCAGCAGGCTGATCCAGACGGTCGGCGGCGCAAAGAAGGAGGTGATGCCTTCCCGCTCGATCATAGGCAGCACCACGGACGGCTCGGGCGCACTGATGATCCAGTTGGAGCCGCCGATGTGCAGCGAGGGGCCCAGAAACGTGTCGAGCTGCGCGCAGTGAAAAAGCGGGAGCGCGTTGAGCACTCGGGCGGAGGGTTGCCAGTCGCAATCGGCCAAGCAGGACTGGTATTGCCAAATGATGGCCTCGTGCGTGAGCATGGCGCCCTTGGGGCGGGACTCGGTGCCGCTGGTGTAAATGATCTGCGCCAGGCTCTTGCCATCCAGCGCTGCGCCGTTGATCGGCGCCTCCCCGATCTGAAGCAGCGCCTCGAATGGCTCAGCGCCCCGAATGTCGGCCACGCCGTCAGCATCGGGGAGCGCAAAAGCCCGCACGCCATGGATCCGGTGCACGGCCGCGAGGCCTACTGCCATGCAGCTGCGCTCAATGAAGAGCGCCTTGGCTTCGCAATGCTCGACGATGTAGGCGGTGTCGGTCTCGTTCAGCATGAAGTTGATGGGAACGAACACCGCTCCTGCACGCGCAACGGCAAAGCGCAAGGCCATGAACCAGTGGCTGTTGCGCGAAAGCACGGCAACGCGGTCACCGATACCGATACCCGCAGAGTTCAGGCCTCCGGCAAGGCGCAGGACCACATCGGCAAACGCGCGATAGGACCATTCAGTATGGCCGCAGCTGATCGCCAGCTTCTCCGGCTGCCGAACGGCCGACCGCTCCAGAACGTCGTACAGCGTTTGTCGGCGTGCGATGCCAGCGATCTCAGGTGACGCCATGACCATCTCTCTCTCTACTCACGTTCCATGTTCCCAACGCATTCGCCTCCGCCGCAAGGCTGATCGCGAGCGCAGGATGCGATCACCCCTTCCCATTCGCCGCAGACCTCGAGGACGGCGCGTCGCCGGTAATTCTCGATGATCTGGTGATGCAGCGGTTTGGTCAGAGTTTGGAGCAGGCGGTCCGGCGCGCTGACCGTCCGCACCCTGAACCAGCACGACCTCCCCCTGGCGCAATCCACCGAACTCGAACAGCGCATCGCTCGCCGTCCCGAACGCGGCAATCGCCGCCGATCCCATGGAGCCGTAACTCCCAGTCCAATGTCCCTCCCCTGCGGAATTGGATAAACTTGCGATTCCGGCACGGCGCGCATCTCGGCATGGCTGGCGTGACGCGCGAATGTGGTGACCCGGTCGCCCGGCTTGCAGCGCGTGACCGCCTCGCCGACTGCCTCGAAAGTGCCTGCCGCCGCGTACCGGCCGCTATACGGCGTCCATGGAAGCGGTGTGATTCGATGATTGAGCAGATCACCGCCTTCGATGCGCGGATCAGGACGCCGTCGGGCTGGACCTTCGGCTCATCGATATCGCCGTAGATCAGCACCTCCGGACCGCCATTCTCCAGATAGTAAGCAGTATTCAATTCAGCCCCCTCGCTTGCAGGAGCGGATCATAGACGGGCCGACCGGAAGGTCGTCTGCAAAAGCACACCATTCACGGAGTGCGGCTTCGGCTGGACCCGCCGCCCGAGCCCAGCCGCATGCAAAATTATTAAAGATTGAACAGCTTCATCGCGTTACCGCCGAGGATCTTGCGCGCGTCGTCAGGCGACACTGCGTTGGTGACTTCCTGCATCGCGCTCCAACCATAGCCCAACGTGCTTTCGGCATGCGGATAGTCAGACGCCCACAGCGCCTTGTCGACGCCGATCTCGTCGATGTGCTTCAGGCCAAGCGGATCGTACATGAAGGAGGCGAACATGTGGTCACGCCAATAGTCGATGATTTCTTTCTTCGGCTGAGAGCTCAGCACCTCGTTGAAGCTGGCGCAGAAAAACGTCGCGTCCTGGATCGCCGAAAGCGCCCAGTTTAGACCGGCTTCGATCCAGGCAACCTGCAGGCGCGGGTTGCGGTCGAGGATACCGCCGAAGATATACTCACCGAAGGTCCTGCGGAACGGCGAGAAATTTTGAAGGGCAGCAATGGCGACGTCGTTGCGCGCCGAAGGCGCGATGTTCTCGCCGATATGATGCATGATCGGCAGGCCTGCATCTTCAACGATATCCCAAAAGGGCTCCATATCCTCGCTGTGATATTCGATCTGCGTACCGTTAGTGTCGGCACCCGGCTTGAGCGGCAGTAGGAAGGTCTTGAGGCCGAGGTTCTTCAACTCCTCAATCGAAGCCGCCGTCTTCGACAGATCCCAGAAGTTGATCAGCCCGACGCCATAAAAGATCCCGGGTGCCTTCTCCTGAGCTTCGGCCAGGTACTCGTTGTAGATCCTGAAGACGAGTTCGCGCACTTCGAGATCAGGGAAGCCGAACAGAGCGTTCAGTGCATTGCCAAAGACCAACTCCTTATCGATGCCTTCGGCCTGGAGGTCGGCGACTCGGGCTTCGATGTCGGTTGACCCAGGGCGCGAGTCGAACGTCGACATGGCGGTCACACTCGATGGAGGAAGCAGCGACTTGCCATTGAAGCCGATGTGTTGCACCCCGTCGGCGCGCCAAACGCGCGGCGCACGGTCTTTTAAGTTCGTGGGAAACCGTTCGTAGAAGATGTCGCGTGAGAGCGAGTGATGACTGTCTACGGAGACCACCACCGTACCCGCCGGGAGCGTGAAAGCGCCCGGCGACTGGAGGTTCCTCCGCGTCGGGCTGACCGGTGCGGAGGCTTTTCCGAACTTGAGAGTTGCGACTTCCATATCGAATGCTCCTCGTCTTTGAACGGATTGCAGTCGCTGCCCCGACGGTATCCGAGATCTGTTAACTTGCCCGGTGCACGTCAGCGCGGCACAACCCGCGTGGCGCTAAAACTTGGTCGACACCGTAACGCCATAGGTCACCGGTCGCCCCGCCCAGCGCACCAAATTGTCCACCAAACGGGCAGACGACACATAATAGAGTTCGTTGAAGATGTTGCGGCCCCACACATACGCCTGCCATTGTCCGTCAGCGCCCTCGATCCCTGCCCGCGCATCGACGATGGTGTACGGCTTCAGCCGGAGCACGTCGACCTGACCGAGTGACGGCCAGGTCTCGCTTTGATAATAGGCGTGGGCGCCAACGAACGCGTCGAGGTTGTCCTTGACCGACCAGCGATATTCGACGTCGCCGTTCAACTGCCATTCGGTCACGTCGGGCAGCGGACTGCCTTTGAAGTCGGTGGCGACGCCAATCGAGTTCGTACCGGGGAAGGAGGCGGTTACCTTGCTTCCAGTATAGCTTCCGCCCAAGTTGAGCGTCAGACCCGCCAATGGCGAGGCGATCACCTGCAGTTCAACGCCAGTGATCCGTGACTTCGGCACGTTGACCGGCTTGGCGACGGGACCAAAGATCGGATCGCGGACCGTGCCGACCACCTGCTTGTCTGTGTAATCGTAGTAAAAAACCGCGCCATTGATCTGGAGCTGGCGCATAATCGACGCCTTGAAGCCGGCTTCGTAGGCGAGGACCGACTCCTGAGTGGCGGGATCGATGCCGGGCACGAAAGTCGCGCTCAGCGAGGGATATCCGCCCTGCTTGTAGCCCTTGGACACGTTCGCGTAGAGAAGCGTACCGGACGCTAACTCGTATTGCGCGCCCACCCGCCACGAAATGCTGTCCTCCTTCAATTCGCTCCTAACGAGCACTGGCTCGATGTTGCTGTTGAAGATGATGCACCCTCCCGCCGGGATCTGCGGAATTGGCGGAAGGCCCCTGGCGGCACGCAGTTGATTCGCCAGCAGAGTGTAAGGAATGGCCGCCCCATTGTCGCCGGGGTCGGCAGTGCAGCCCGCGAACCGGTTCTTCATATTCGTGTAGCGGATCCCAGCCTGGACTGTAAGATCTGACGTAACCGAATACTCCGCATTGGCGAACGCGGCATAGGTCTCGATCCGCTCGTCCTTGCGAATTTCAAAGCCCGTCCATTTCGGGCCGCGCGAAGTGAAGCTATAGGAGACGGTGCTGTCGCCGATGTGCACCACGTTGCGCTCGCGCACGCGATCTTTGTTATAGGTGGCGCCGATTACCAGCCTGATCGGATCTTTGTCCCAGGATAGACGCAGTTCTTCGGCATAGCCTTTTGCGGAAGCGATCTGCGTCAGCGGAATCAGATCCAACGTCGTAGCGTCATTGTCGAATGGAGCGAACAGGTCGAAGTTGAGATAGCTCGATATCGAGGTTAACGTGAGGCTATCCGACAGGTCATATTCCAGCCGCGCCGTCGCCTGGAAGAATTTGTCGTTGCGGTGCATATCCCGCTCCGGGTCCCAATCGGTCGCCCGATTGTCGTTGGGAGCCAACGGATAGTTCTGGAGGCCGGTGAGGCTGAGCAAGCTCGGGACATTTGGCAGCAGCCTATAATACTGGCTGCCATAGGTTTCGGACTTGTCGCGCCAATGACTCAGCGTAACTGACGCGCGAAATCTGTCATCCGGCTCCCACGCGACGATCAGGCGACCATTAGCGAAGTCCACCTCACCCAGCGACTGATCGCGGGTGTAGCTCCGCTGCCATCCGTCGGCCCTTCGGATTTGCAGCGCCAGGCGAGCGCTTAGCGTCGGCGCGATGGGGCCGCTGATGAAGGCCTGCGCGTCAATGGCGTTAAACCGACCATATTCGAGGCTTCCCCCTGCATGGAATTCGTCAGTCGGCTTGTTCGCTACGTAATTGATCAAGCCGCCCGTCGAGTTATTGCCGAACAGTGTGCCCTGGGGCCCCTTCAGCACCTCGACACGCTCAACGTCTAGTCCCACACCCTTGGTCTCGTGACTCGCGGGAATCAGCGCCTCGTCGAGATAGACCGTAACCGACGGACGGGTGCTCAACGCGAAGTCGTTGTATCCGACGCCACGGAGCGTGAATACGGGCGTCCCCTTAGTTGTCGTCCCGACGTTGAGCCCCGGCGTGATTTTAACGAGGTCGGCAACCTCCTTGACGCCGACCTGCGCCAGCTGGTCGCCAGTTGCCGCCGTGATTGACATCGGCACATCGTTGATTGCCTGCTCGCGCTTCTGCGCGGTGACGACAATTTCCCCGACGGCACCCTCATCCGCCGGTCGAGCGACAGTTTCCTGTGAGGCAAGAGTCGCCGTGGAGCCCGCCTCCTCTGCGAATGCGGAGCCTCCGCTCACCTGGAAGATCACGATCGCCACCAACGACGCCTTGACAACCCGATGATTTCGACGCGTGCGCGCTTGATCCAACATTCCCTCTGCCCTCCTCTTTGCCCTGCTTTTCCGCCAGCGCTTGGGTTTAACTGTTCATCCGTTAACACCAACATGACTATATGTCAAGTGAATAGGCAAATTGCATAGATAGATGATGCCCGCCCGCGATCTTCGGTTC
>JBFXHW010000042.1:0-13532 GCA_050176605.1 Sphingobium sp.
GTACGCCGCGCGGAGATGATCGTCCCCGGCGACGCCAGCATCAGCCCCTACAGGCCGTCCTTCACGCCCAGTGTTTCGGAAATAGGCGACCGCATGATCTTGAGCACGGTGTCCATGCCTTCGACGACATGCCCGAAGGCCGCGAAACCCAGATTGTCTCCCGGTTGTTCGGGATTGGCATCGAGGCTGGTCATGTCACCGACCGTGATGAAGAAATCCCATCGCGCGCTTCCCGGCGCGCCTCGCGCCATCGAGACAGTCCCGGTCTGGTGCCGGAGACCGGTCTGCGTTGTGGGTTCATGGGCAATCGGCGGCGGCATCTTGTCGCCCGGCTTCAGTTTCGTAATGCCGGCTTGAATGAGGCCGAAATTCTCCGCCATGTTTATGGCGCGATAGAATGTCTGGCCATCGAAGCGCTTGCCATCGACATAGCGCAGAAAATTGGCCGTGGTGATCGGCGCACGCTCCTTTTCCAGTTCCAGCACTATCTGACCTTCGCTCGTCACGAGCGTGACCAATACTGTCGCCGGACGGGGTTTCAGCGCCTCTTCCCCTGCGGGGGTCGACGGCGGCGGCGCGGTCGGCGTCTGGGCTTGCGACACGCCTGTCGCGAAGGCGAACATCGCAAGGATCAGAACCAGTCTCAACGGCCTCATCAAAAAGTCCATCGGCTCTCTCATTCCACCGCCTGCACATCCGACACCGCCCTGCGCGACGCAATGAAGATCTCCCAAACAGCGATAAACAGGGCCGCGATGACGGGGCCGGTTATGAAGCCTGAGAGGCCGAAAAGCTCAAGCCCGCCCAGTGTGGAGATGAGCACCATATAGTCCGGCATTCGTGTATCCCGGCCGACCAGAATCGGGCGCAGCACATTATCGACCATCCCAATGATGAACAAACCGCAGAACACCAGAATGGCGGCTTTCGCCGTGGCGCCGGTCGCGAACAGATAGATTGCGACCGGCACCCACACGAGCCCGGTACCGATGGCCGGAAGCAACGAGAAGAAGGCCATCGAAACGCCCCAGAGCAGCGCGCCACCGATCCCCAACGCCCAGAAGATCAGTCCACCCAGCGCGCCCTGGACGATCGCCACGATCATGTTTCCCTTGATCGTGGCGCGGACGACCGCAATGAATTTCTCGGCAAGCGCGCGGCGCTGAACCGAGTGAAGCGGTACCGCATCGACAACCAGCGCGGCAAGTCGGCGGCCGTCGCGCAGCAGGAAGAAGCTGAGATAGAGCATGACGCCGAGCGTGATAAAGAATGAGGCCGTCCGCTGCCCGATATCGAGGGCCCGCGCAGCCAGCGTTTCAAAACTGGCCGCGATCTCGGAGCCGATCCGTTCGCGTACCGACTCGACATTGGTCAGGCCAAGCCGGCTTAACTGCTCACTCGCCCAACCCGGCAACGCATGCTGCACCTGCGCGAAATAATGCCCAACATCGATTTCCCCGGACTGGATTCCCGAATAGACGGACGCTGCCTCCTGCAACAACAGGGTACCGATGATGATCATCGGGATGATCACGATGGCGATGAGGGTCAGCAGCGTCAGCAACGCCATGCTGTTGGGCCGATCCGGTCGCCACGCCACCAGCCGCCGCTGCATCGGTGCGAACATGATTGCCGCGACCACGGCCCAGAGCACTGCGTCGAAAAATGTCCACAGGAGTATGATGAACGCCAACGTTGCACCCGCCAGCAATGCCAGGAACATCTTGTCCTCGAAACCGCGCGTCATCATGACATGTTCTTCCTGCACATCCAATGCGGGTGATGCGAGCGCGGCGGGACACAGTCAATGGGCGTCTGTCGATTTGCGTTCGGAGGAGGACAAAAAGAAACCGGGAGCGCTCTCGCGCCCCCGGCTCCTTTTTCGATAAGGCAGGTGGAGGACTTAGAAGTCCATGCCGCCCATGCCTCCCATACCGCCCGGCATGGCTGGCATAGCCGCCTTGTCTTCGGGCAGCTCGGCGATGGTCGCCTCGGTCGTGATGAGGAGACCTGCAACCGAAGCGGCGTCCTGAAGCGCGGTGCGAACAACCTTGGTCGGGTCGATCACGCCAGCGGCGACGAGGTTTTCATACACGTCGGTCGAAGCGTTGAAGCCCTTGGTCTCATCTCCTTCGCGCAGCAGGTTGCCAGCGACGACGGCGCCGTCGAAACCGGCGTTCTGAGCGATCTGACGGAGCGGAGTTTCGATCGCCTTGCGGATGATGTCGATGCCGCGGGTCTGGTCGTCGTTCACGCCCTTCATTCCGTCGAGCGCCTTGGTGGCATAGAGCAGCGCGGTACCACCGCCCGGAACGATGCCTTCTTCGACAGCAGCGCGGGTAGCGTGGAGAGCGTCGTCAACGCGATCCTTGCGCTCCTTGACTTCAACCTCGGTCGAACCGCCGACCTTGATCACGGCAACGCCGCCGGCGAGCTTGGCAAGGCGCTCTTGCAGCTTTTCCTTGTCATAATCGCTGGTGGTGATTTCGATCTGCTTGCGGATCGCCTCGACGCGGCCCTTGATCGCTTCGGCATCACCAGCGCCATCGACGATCGTGGTGTTGTCCTTGTCGATCGTGACGCGCTTGGCGGTGCCCAGCATGCCGACGGTAACGCTTTCGAGCTTGATACCGAGATCCTCGGAGATCATCTCGCCCTTGGTCAGGATAGCGATATCCTCCAGCATTGCCTTGCGGCGATCGCCGAAGCCGGGAGCTTTGACCGCCGCTACCTTCAAGCCACCGCGCAGCTTGTTGACGACCAGCGTCGCCAGCGCCTCGCCCTCAATATCCTCTGCGATGATGAGCAGTGGACGGCCGGATTGAACAACCGCCTCGAGGATCGGCAGCATCGACTGAAGGTTCGAGAGCTTCTTCTCGTGGATCAGGATATAGGGATCCTGAAGTTCGACCTGCATCTTTTCCGGGTTGGTGATGAAATAGGGGCTGAGATAGCCACGGTCGAACTGCATGCCCTCAACGACATCGAGCTCGAACTCAAGGCCCTTGGCTTCCTCGACCGTGATGACGCCTTCCTTGCCGACCTTTTCCATCGCCTCGGCGATCTTCTCGCCGACTTCCTTGTCGCCATTGGCGGAAATGATGCCGACCTGAGCGATTTCGTTGGAACCCGAGACATTCTTCGAACGCTTCTTCAGGTCATCGACGACTGCGATAACGGCCTTATCAATGCCGCGCTTCAGATCCATCGGGTTCATGCCGGCGGCAACCGACTTCATGCCTTCGCGCACGATCGCCTGAGCGAGAACGGTAGCGGTGGTGGTGCCGTCGCCGGCCGCGTCGTTCGCCTTGCTGGCGACTTCGCGGATCATCTGCGCGCCCATGTTCTCGAACTTGTCCTTCAGTTCGATCTCCTTGGCGACGGTGACGCCGTCCTTGGTGATGCGGGGAGCGCCGAAGCTCTTGTCGATGACGACGTTGCGGCCCTTCGGACCCAGCGTCACCTTTACCGCGTCGGCGAGGATGTCGACGCCGCGCAGAATGCGCTCACGGGCGTCGCGGGAGAATTTTACGTCTTTTGCAGCCATGGTTGTCCCTCTGCTTTCCAATTTTCAGTTCATGCGAAAGGCCCGGGCTTGCGCTCCGAGCCTGCGAAATTCAGCCGACGATTCCAAGAATGTCGGATTCCTTCATGATGAGCAGGTCTTCGCCGTCGACCTTCACCTCGGTGCCCGACCATTTGCCGAACAGGATACGATCACCCGCCTTGACGTCGAGCGGCGTAACCTTGCCGTCTTCTGCCTTGGCACCAGTGCCCACGGAGACGACCTCGCCTTCCTGGGGCTTTTCCTTCGCCGTGTCGGGGATGATGATGCCGCCGGCGGTCTTCTCTTCCGCCTCTACGCGGCGGACCAGAACGCGGTCATGCAAAGGACGAAATCCCATATA
The DNA here is from genome assembly GCA_050176605.1 of Sphingobium sp. Lineage (GTDB taxonomy): Bacteria > Pseudomonadota > Alphaproteobacteria > Sphingomonadales > Sphingomonadaceae > Sphingobium. The sequence goes on from JBFXHW010000042.1 coordinate 3,909, forward strand.
TATGCCTTTCCCTTTCAAACCGGGAATGCTTCCCTATATAGGCCGGGCCGGCACCGCCGGTCTTGCCGCAAGGCGAGGAGCATCCCCCAGATAAGCTTCCTTAGCACTCTCATAAGGAGAGTGCCAGCGCCGCTCATATGGGGCGCTCACGCGGACGATCAAGAGGTGGTGCAATGTTTTTTCCTGTTAGCCGGCCGACCGGAAAAATTCGCGAGCATTCCCACGAAAACAGGGGTTGCAGGACGGGCGTCCCGCCAGTAGCCCTCAGGAAAACAGGATAGTGGAGCCGCTTATGACGTTCCTCAAGGCCGTGTGGCGTTTCGTCATGGGAGTGAAGGACGTTCTGGTCCTCTGTTTCCTGCTGCTGTTCTTCGCCGGCATCTATGCCGCCCTCTCCCTGGCACCCGGCGAACGACCCGCCAAAGTGACACGGGGCGCGCTGTTGCTGGATCTCGACGGCATCATTGCAGAGCAGCCCGAAGAAATCGACCCGTTCCAGACACTGGTTGGCAACAATGCGCCCGTGCACGAATATCGGTTGCGTGACATCGTCGCGGCGCTCGAGGCGGCCAGAATCGACAACAACGTCAAGGCGGTGGTGCTCAATCTCGACGGATTTGCTGGCGGCGGACAGGTTGCGCTGACCCGCATTGGGGCAGCTCTGGACGCCATCCGTGCCGCCAACAAGCCTGTCCTTGCCTATGCAACGCTGTATCAGGACGATGGCTATCAGCTGGCAGCCCATTCGAGCGAAGTGTGGCTCAATCCACTGGGCGCCGTCGGCCTGGCCGGACCGGGGGGCTCGATGCCCTATCTGAAAGGGCTGATCGACAAGCTGGGCGTCACGGCGCACATCTATCGCGTCGGCACGTTCAAAAGCGCGGTTGAACCGCTGATGCGGGCCGACCAGTCGCCGGAGGCAAAGTCCGCCAGTCAGGCACTGGCCGATGCTCTTTGGGAAAACTGGCGTACCGACGTCGGCAAGGCACGACCAAAAGCCAAGATCGCGGCCTATAGCGCCAACCCCGTAGCGGTTGTCGAGGCGGCAAAAGGCGATCTGGCAGCGGCTGCGCTCGGCGCAAATCTTGTCGACAAGCTGGGTGACGACATTGCGTTCGGCGCGCACATCGCCGAGATCGCAGGCGAGGGGTCCGGTTCGGACGGTCCGCCTTTCGCGGCGATCGACCTGAAGGATTATGTCCGGTCGAAATCTCCCAGGAATAGTGGCCAGATCGGCGTCCTGACGGTCGCGGGCGATATTGTCGATGGAGAGGCGGGGCCCGGCACGGCAGGCGGCGACAGCATCGCCGCGCTGCTCGACAAGGCTCTGGCAGAGAAGGATCTCAAGGCGCTGGTCGTCCGGATCGACTCTCCGGGCGGATCAGTGCTCGCGTCCGAACGCATCCGCAACGCAATCCTCTCGGCGAAGCAGAACGGGATTCCTGTCGTCGCGTCGATGGCCAATGTCGCGGCCAGTGGCGGCTATTGGGTCGCGACCGCATCGGACAGGATCGTCGCCGAACCCTCTACCATAACGGGATCGATCGGCGTATTCGGCGTGATCCCTAGTTTCGAGGGCACGCTCGCGAAGATCGGCGTCACGACCGATGGGGTGAGGACAACGCCGCTGTCGGGCGAACCGGATATTCTGGGGGGCATCAGTCCCGAATTCAACCGGATCACCCAGCTCGGCGTAGAGGACATTTATCGTCGTTTTCTTGCCCATGTTGCCAGCGCGCGCGGCATGACGCCCGAACAGGTGGACAGAATCGCTCAGGGACGCGTCTGGGACGGCGGAACGGCGCGACAGTTGAAGCTGGTCGACAGCTTCGGCGATCTTGAGCAGGCCGTCGCAGAAGCGGCCAAGCTCGCCAAGATCGATCCGGCAACAGCACGACCCTATTATATCGACCCGCAGCCCAGTCCGTTCGCCGCGCTGGTTGCGAAGATCATAGAGAGCGAAGAATCGGATGCGCGGGAAACCCGTGTTGCGCGGGATCTTCTTGGCTGGCAAGCCGAACGGCGCAAGGACTTGCTGCTGCGGGCGATCGGCGACGCTCGCATGCTGGTCGCGGGCGGATCGGTGCAGGCGAACTGCCTTGAATGCCGGGGCTATCTGGCACGGGTTCCGCAAGCAACCGGCAGAAGCGCCTCCGACGCTGATATTCTCGGGCTGCTTTTGCAGGCATTCATCCGGAAAGGCAGCTGATATGGTCGGCGGAACGATAACCGGTTCCTGCCTGTGCGGCGCCTGCTCCTATTCGACGGACGCTGAACCGATCGACATCCGCGCCTGCCACTGCAAACTGTGCCAGAAGGCGACCGGCGCGCCATTTTACGCGCGCGTCAAGGTACCGCTCGACGCTGTGGACATGACCGGCCCCACGGGCTGGCATCACAGCTCGCCGGAACTGGCACGCGGTTTCTGCACCGCTTGCGGAACGAGCCTCTATTCCAAGCGCGCGGAGGCGAACCAGATCGGCCTCTGCATGGGCAGTCTGGACGATCCTGACCGGTTTCACCCCAGCGACCATATCTGGATATCGAGCAAACAGGCATGGCTGACGTTGGCGGACGATATTCCCTGCTATGCGGAAGGCCCGCCCGTCTGACGTTCAGCCGATGGTACCGCGATAGGCGGGCAGCGCCGTACCCTTTACGATCGCGAAGGCTCTCAGGGCAAAACCACCGAGCGCGGTAGCTGGCCCCGCTATGATCGGCGACACGCCGAGCGTCACCAAGGTTGCATAAAGCCCCGCCGTCAGCGCGGCAGCAGTGACGTAGATTTCCGGCCGGAGCAATATGGACGGACGACCGGCGAGCAGGTCGCGAATGATGCCTCCGACACAAGCCGTACAAACCCCCATCATCGATGCGAGAAAAGGGTGGATGCCATAATCCATCGCCTTGGCCGTACCGATGACGGCATAGGCGGCGAGTCCGACGGCATCGAGCCAATCGAGCGCGCGCAGGCTCCAATATTTCCCGGGCGTTATCCAGACCAACAGGGCAGTGCCCAGGCAGATGGATGCGTCGCTGACGTTATGTAGCCAGAAAACTGGCGCCCCGATCAGAAGGTCGCGAACCGTGCCGCCGCCGACGCCCGTCGTTAGTGCAAAAAAGCAAAAGGTCACAAGCGTCTGCCGAAGATTCGCCGCCGCCACCGCACCCGACGCGGCGAACACGAAGGTGCCGGTGACGCCGATGATCGCTAGCACAGTCCCAACGGAGAGTTGCACGTCAGCAAGGCCGGTAATCGCCATGACAACGTGACCTTTCCGCGGACAGGCTTATATATGAATCGGCTTGCCCTGTACCGCCATCGCCGCTTCCTTCAGCGCCTCACTGTGCGTGGGATGCGCGTGGCATGTATAGGCGATGTCCTCCGACGAGGCACCGAACTCCATCGCCTGCGCGGCCTGCGCGATCATCGTCCCTGCGACGGACGCAATGATCCAGACGCCGAGTACACGATCGGAGTCTGCGTCGGCGATCACTTTCACGAAACCGTCGGGCTCGTGATTGGTCTTTGCACGGCTGTTCGCCATCATTGGGAACTTGCCGACCTTGACGCTGCCCCGTTCCTTCGCCGCTTCCTCGGTAAGTCCGACACCTGCGATTTCCGGTTGGGTGTAGACGACGCTAGGGATCACGTCATGGTTCACGATACCCGTCAGGCCGGCGATATTCTCGGCGACCGCGATACCTTCGTCCTCGGCCTTGTGCGCCAGCATTGGTCCGGGAATGACATCGCCGACGGCCCAGACGCCCGGGACCTTGGTTGCGAACTCATGATCGGTCTCGATCTGCCCGCGCGCATTCAGCTCCAGCCCAATCGTGTCGAGACCAAGGCCTTCTGTATTGGGACGACGGCCGATTGAAACGAGTACAACGTCGGCGGTCAGCGTTTCGGCATCACCTCCGGCTGCTGGCTCGACGGCCAGCTCGACCTTCTTGCCCTTAACCTTCGCCCCGGTGACCTTGGTAGAGAGCTTGTACTCGAAACCCTGCTTCTTGAAGATCTTGTTGGCTTCCTTGCGCACGTCGCCGTCCATGCCGGGCAGGATCTGATCGAGATATTCGACAACCGTGACCTTCGCGCCCAAGCGCCGCCAGACTGACCCCAGTTCCAGGCCAATCACCCCGCCGCCGATCACGACCATGGAACCCGGCACCTTGCCCAGCTCCAGCGCACCGGTGGAATCGACGATCATACCCTTGGCATTATCGACCTCAACGCCCGGAAGCGGCGTGACCGAAGATCCGGTGGCGATCACTATGTTCTTAGCCGTCACGGCTTTGCCGCCGACATCGACGGTATTCGAGCCGGTGAATTTCGCACGACCTTTCAGCCAGTCGACCTTGTTCTTCTTGAACAGGAATTCAATGCCGCCGGTAAGGCCCTTGACCGCGTCGACCCGCTGGCCCTGCATGACCGGCAGATCAAGCTCCGGCTTCACCTTGATGCCCATCTTTTCCATCGCGCCGCCGGCGGCCGCCTCGAAATATTCCGATGCGTGAAGCAGCGCCTTGGAAGGGATGCAGCCGACATTGAGGCAGGTGCCGCCCAGCGTTTCCCGGCTCTCGGCGCAGGCGGTCTTCAGGCCGAGCTGCGCCGCGCGGATCGCCGCCACATAGCCACCTGGGCCGGCACCGATCACCAGCACGTCATAGTCAAATTCGGCCATTTCAGGCTCCCTTGATTTAAAGATCGATCAGCAGGCGCGTAGGATCCTCGATCGCATTCTTGATCGCGACAAGAAAAGTCACAGCCTCGCGCCCGTCAATCAGACGATGGTCGTAGGATAGCGCGAGATACATCATCGGCCGGACAACCACCTGACCGTCCACCACGACCGGACGATCCTCGATACGATGCAGGCCCAGCACCGCGGACTGCGGCGGATTGACGATCGGCGTGGACATCAGCGATCCGAACACACCGCCATTGGAAATGGTGAATGTACCGCCCTTCATGTCCTCCATCGTCAGCGCGCCGTCCTTGGCCCGCTTGCCGAAATCGCCGATCGTCTTCTCGATCTCGGCCACGCTCATGCTTTCGGCATTGCGGATGACCGGAACGACCAGACCATTGGGGGCGCTGACCGCCACGGAGATGTCGGCATAGTTGAAATAGACGATCTCATCGCCCTCGATCTGCGCATTGACGGCCGGTACGTCCCTCAGCGCCATACACACGGCCTTGGTAAAAAAGCCCATGAAACCAAGGCGGACGCCATGCTTCTTCTCGAACAGGTCCTTGTACTTGGTACGCGCCTCGATCACCGCACTCATATCGACATCGTTGAAGGTCGTAAGGAGGGCTGCCGTCTCCTGCGCGCTCTTGAGCCGCTTTGCGACGGTCTGACGCAGACGGGTCATCTTGACTCGCTCTTCGGCGCGGCCAGCGAAGGAAGTCTGGGCCGAAGCAGCGAGTGCTGGGGCCGAAGCCGAAGCAGCGGCAGCGGCAGCGCCATCGGCCTTGGCCGTGCCAGCCTCGACGGCAGCAAGCACATCGTCCTTGGTCAGGCGGCCGTCGCGTCCCGTACCCTTGATCCGGCTGGGATCGAGACCATGTTCGAGTACCAGCCGACGCACTGCCGGAGAGAGCGTGATCGCACCGCTTTCATCGGCAGATGCTTCCTCGGCTGGCGCTGAAGCAGCAGGCGCTGTCGCCGCCGAAGATGCGGGTGTAGGTGCTGGCGTCGGCTCGGCCTTCGCCTTCGGGGCGCTCGCACCGGCCTCTACGGTCGCGATGACGGCGCCGACATTCACAGTATCGCCTTCCTCCACCAGCAGATCGCCCATCACCCCCGCGACGGGCGACGGCACGTCAACCGCGACCTTATCGGTTTCGAGGCTCGCGATCGGTTCATCCAGCGCGACCGCCTCCCCCGGCTTTTTCAGCCAGGCGCCAACGGTCGCTTCGGTTACGGATTCGCCCAGCGTGGGCACTTTGACTTCGGTTGCCATGGCGTTCAGCCTTTCTTCTGGCGCTTGATTTCTGTGCGGATGTTATGGCCGAGCGCATCGGCGATAAGCGCGCCCTGTTCGGCGAGGTGACGCTTGGCAAGGCCGGTAGCAGGAGAAGCGGCCGCCTTGCGCCCGGAATAACGGGCGCGCATCGGCGCCTTTCCTGCTGCATCCAGCGCCTGCTCGACAAAGGGTTCGACGAAGAACCAGGCACCGTTGTTGCGCGGTTCCTCCTGACACCAGATCACTTCCTCAAGATTGGTCATACGCGCAAGGCGGATAGCCAGAGCCTCGGTCGGGAACGGATAGATCTGCTCGATCCGGACGATCTGGGTATTCTTGTCGCGCGCCGCATCCCGTGCCTCGATCAGGTCATAGGCGACCTTGCCGGAGCAAAGTACGAGACGCCTTGTCTCCTTGTCCGGCGCAGGATTGGGGTCAGACAGGATGCGCATGAAGTGATGCACACCCATGAAATCTTCTGCCTTGCTAACAGCCATCTTGTGGCGGAGCAGCGATTTGGGCGCCATGATGATCAGCGGCTTGCGAAACGGCCGCAGCATCTGGCGACGCAATATGTGGAAATAATTGGCCGGAGTCGTGCAGTTGGCTACCTGGATATTGCCTTCCGCGCAGAGCTGGAGATAGCGTTCGAGCCGGGCCGAACTGTGTTCCGGCCCTTGCCCTTCATATCCATGCGGCAGGAGCAGAACCAGGCCATTGGCGCGCAGCCACTTCGCTTCCGACGCCGCGATATACTGATCGATGATTATCTGCGCGCCATTGGCGAAATCGCCGAACTGCGCCTCCCAAATCACCAGGCTCTTGGGATCGGCCATAGCATAGCCATATTCAAAGCCGAGAACGCCGTATTCGGATAGAGGACTGTCGAGTACCTCGAAGCTGCCATGCGGAATGGTCGCCAGCGGGATGTAACGGTTTTCGTTGTCCTGATCGAGCCAGACTGCGTGACGATGGCTGAAGGTGCCGCGTCCGCTATCCTGCCCGGACAGCCGGACGCCATAGCCTTCCGACAGCAGCGAACCGAAGGCAAGCGCCTCTCCGGTCGCCCAGTCGAATCCCTCTCCCGTCTTGAACATCTCGGACTTTGCATCAATAACGCGCCGCAAGGTCTTGTGAATATTATGTCCTTGAGGAACGATCGTCAGTGTACGTCCCAGGCTGTCGAACAACTTCTTCTCGATCGCGGTCTCGACATTCTTGCGTGCGGTCTCGATGTCGGCGGGCTGGTGGAGGCCCGACCAGCGACCGGCAAACCAGTCGGCGTGATTGGACTTGTAAGTCTTCGCCGCCTCGAATTCCTCTTCCAGAAGTTCGGTGAACTGTGCGGTCGCCTGCTGCGTGAAACCCTCGTCGATCACGCCTTCCTCGCGAAGGCGGGAAGCGTAGACCTCGCTCACCGGCGGGTGCTTGCGGATTTCGCGATACATCAGCGGCTGGGTGAAGCTCGGTTCGTCACCTTCGTTGTGACCGAAGCGGCGATAGCACCACATGTCGATCACGATGTCGCGATGGAAGGTCTGGCGATAATCGATCGCCATCTTGCACGCGAAAGTCACCGCCTCGGGATCGTCGCCGTTTACATGGAGAATCGGCGCCTGCACGCCCTTGGCGACGTCGCTCGGATAAGGCGAGCCGCGCGAAAATTGCGGGCTGGTCGTGAAACCGATCTGGTTGTTGACGATGAAATGGATACAACCGCCGGTATTATAGCCCTTCACCCCGGAAAATCCGAAGCATTCCCAGACAATCCCCTGCCCTGCGAAGGCCGCGTCGCCATGAATGAGTACGGGCAGCACCTGCTCATGCTTGTTGAGGTCGTCCCGGAACACCTGTTGCGCGCGAACCTTGCCGAGCACGATCGGATCGACCGTTTCGAGGTGCGACGGGTTAGGAACCAGACTCATATGCACCTTGATGCCGTCGAACTCGCGGTCGGTGCTGGTGCCGAGGTGATATTTGACGTCGCCGGATCCGCCGACGTCCTCCGGATTAGCGGTTCCACCTGAAAATTCGTGGAAGATGACGCGAAAGCCCTTCGCCATCACATTGGCCAGCACATTGAGGCGGCCGCGATGCGCCATGCCGTAAACGATCTCGCGCACGCCGTTCGCACCGCCATATTTAATGACGGCCTCGAGCGCGGGGATCATCGATTCACCGCCATCCAGGCCAAATCGCTTTGTGCCGACATATTTGCGGCCGAGGAATTTCTCATATTGCTCGGCGTGGATGACCTTTGAGAGGATCGCCTTCTTGCCCATCTCGGTGAAGTCGATGCTCTTGTCGCCGCCCTCGATCCGGTCCTGGATGAAGCGGCGCTCCTCCACATCGGAAATGTGCATATATTCAAAGCCGACGTTGCCGCAGTAATTGTGGCGAAGGATGTCGACTATTTCGCGGATGGTTGCCCATTCGAGACCGAGCGCACCGCCGACATAGACCTTGCGATCGAGATCAGACCCCGAAAAGCCGTGATATTCCGGAGTCAGGTCGGCCGGCAGTTCACGTTGCGCAAGCCCAAGAGGATCGAGATTGGCCGCAAGATGGCCGCGCACGCGATAGGTCCGGATCAGCATCATCGCGCGGATGCTCTCACCCGCCGCCCGGGCGAGATCGCCATCCGCCATCGGCTTGCCCGACGACTTGGCAGCCGCCTTGATCGCGACTTCCATCTGCGTCGGATCGAGTGCGGCCGTCAGATCATCCGTGCTGGAAAGCGGCCAGTTCTTGCGAGCCCAGCTCGGCCCTTGCTCTACCTCGGCGCCTTCGAATTCCTGCCCTTCATAGCCCATGGCAAGCTTCCTTCGTCCTCATGGTCCCGCGTGCAGTCGGGGGACGGTTGCCCCCGGCGACACATGCCGCCGGGAGAAATGGGTCAGCCCTTAAGGACCTCCAGCAGCGTCGTTCCCAGCTCCGAAGGGCTGGACGCGACCTTGATCCCGGCCGCTTCCATCGCGGCGATCTTGCTTTCGGCGTCGCCCTTGCCACCTGAGACAATCGCTCCGGCATGGCCCATGCGACGGCCGGGAGGCGCCGTACGACCGGCGATGAAGCCCGCCATCGGCTTCTTGCGGCCCTTCTTCGCTTCGTCGATCAGGAATTGCGCGGCCTGCTCCTCCGCATCGCCGCCGATTTCGCCGATCATGATCATGCTCTGCGTCGCATCATCGGCGAGGAACAACTCCAGCACGTCGATGAAGTTGGTCCCGTTCACCGGGTCGCCGCCGATACCGACGGCCGTGGTCTGGCCGAGGCCTGCGTTGCTGGTCTGGAACACCGCTTCGTACGTCAGCGTCCCGGAGCGCGAGACGACGCCGACGCTGCCCTTCTTGAAGATGTTGCCGGGCATGATGCCGATCTTGCATTCGTCGGGTGTCAGCACACCGGGGCAGTTCGGACCGATCAGGCGCGACTTGCTACCCGACAGCGCGCACTTCACACGCACCATGTCAAGCACGGGAATCCCTTCCGTGATGCAGACGATCAGCGGGATTTCCGCGTCGATCAGCGGGATTTCCGCGTCGATGGCCTCCAGAATGGAATCGGCGGCAAATGGCGGCGGCACATAGACAACGCTGGCGTCCGCGCCGGTCGCGGCTTTCGCCTCGGCGACCGTGTCGAACATTG
>JBFXHW010000043.1:0-13424 GCA_050176605.1 Sphingobium sp.
AACGGCTCTGTGGGTGCAGTATCCGTGTGCCCCCGCGCCGGGCGACCACAATATCGCCCTGCATCGCGGACCAGTTGTCGCCCGCCGTTGGCCCAACCTTCACGAACTTCACACGCCAGCCCGCCGTCTCCACGCTATCGCCCGGCTTCATCGCCGCCAACTTTTCGACTGTGAAGGCGCTGTCCGCCGCCATACCCGCGAGGCTGACGGCGCATCCCATATGGGCCAGCACCATGCCCCAGACGAAGAGCGGCGTTCGGCGAAGATTGCGTTTGGTAAGGGGTATCAGGCTGCCGAGCGCGACACCGCCAGCCACCACGAGGCCGAGGAAGGGCAGAACGCCAATCCTGCCCCACGCAAGCACCGCCAGCACGCAGGCGACGGCGATCATGAGGATAAATGGCCAGATCAGGCGCCCCACCACAACCCCCGCCCGGTCGTGCCGCCAGCGCGTCAGCGGTCCCGCCATCATCGCCAGCATGAGGATGAGCGCCAGCGGCCCGGCGATCCGGTTGAAATAGGGCGGACCGACCGAGACCTTGTGACCGAAAGCCTCCGTCATCAGTGGATAGAGCGTGCCGATCAGCACGATCCCGAGAATGACGGTCAGCAGCAGGTTGTTGACCACCAGCAGCGTCTCGCGGCTCATCGCCTCGAACTGCTTGCCTTCGCGCACCGTGCCCACGCGCATGCCGAACAGAGCAAGCGCGCCGCCGATGTAGATCAGCAGCAGTGCCAGGATGAAGCTGCCGCGCTCAGGGTCGACGGCAAAGGCATGCACACTGGTCAATATGCCCGACCGCACGAGGAAGGTACCGACCATGGACATGGAAAACGCGACGACGGCGAGCATCACCGTCCATGCGCGCAGCGCGTCGCGGGTCGCCAGCACGGTAACGCTGTGCAGCAGCGCGGTCGCCGCGAGCCAGGGCATCAGCGACGCGTTCTCGACCGGATCCCAGAACCACCAGCCGCCCCAGCCCAGTTCATAATAGGCCCAATAGCTACCCGCCGTGATGCCGAGGGTCAGCAGAACCCATGCGCCCAGCACCCATGGCCGCATGGCGCGGGCGAAGGCTGCGTCAACATGGCGGGTCAGGAGCGCGCCAACGGCGAAGGAAAAGGCTACCGAAAGGCCGACATAGCCGAGATAGAGCGTCGGTGGATGAAAGGCGAGGCCGGGGTCCTGCAGCAGCGGATTGAGGCCAAGCCCGTCCCGCGGGGGTTCCGCCAACCGCGCGAACGGGTTGGAGGCAAAGAGCAGGAAAGCATAGAAGCCGAGCGAAATGGCCGCCTGCGCGCCCAAAGTGGCCATGTGAGTCTCGCGCTTCAGCGCGCGTTCCAGCAGGGCGACACCGGCCCCGGCAAGGCCCATCACCGTCACCCACAGCAGCATCGACCCTTCATGATTGCCCCAGGTCCCCGCGAACTTGTAAAGCCAGGGTTTGGCGCTGTGACTGTTCGACGCCACCAGCAACACCGACATGTCGGAGCGGAGGAACAGCGCGATCAGGCTGGAAAAGGCCAGCGCGCAAAGCAAGGCCTGCGCCACGGCGACAGGACGGACTCCAGCGAGCAGATCGTCTCTTCCCTGCGCGACGCCGAATCCGGCAAGCAGCAATTGCAGCGCCGCCAGTGCCGCCGCCAGCCACAGCGCCGCAAGACCCAGTTCGGCGATCACTGGCTTCTGTCCCCGGTCATCTCATGCGTGGTTTCATTATAGGTCATGCCTTCCAGCTCGCGCGGCATATAACGCTCGTCATGCTTGGCGAGCAGGTTGGTCGCGATGAACGTGCCCTTTTCGTCGAACGCGCCTTCCGCGACAACGCCCGACCCTTCGCGAAACAGGTCAGGAGCAATGCCGGTGAAGGTCGCCGGCACGGTCGCCTTGCCGTCTGTGACGTCGAACCGGATGGTCACGCCGTCTTGTGCCTTTTTCAGGCTGCCAACGACGACCATGCCGCCCAACCGAATGGCGCGACCGGGCTCGACACCCTTCATCTTCGCATCCTCCGGCGTGTAAAAATAGGCCGCTTCGTCCTTCAGGGCCGACGCCGCGAGCAGACCGGCACCGATCACCGCGACCAGCGCAAGGATCGCAAGGATCAGCCGCTGATGCTTGGACTTCATCGCCATGCCCTACCGATCCCGCTTCAGCGCATCCGCGCGGGCTTCGGCCTCGCGCATCGCGCGCCAGCTCGCCCAGCTCAGCCCGAGCGTGCCAAGTGCGGTAAGGCCATAGGCGGCGATGATGAAGGGCCAGTGGTTCATACTCCCTACCCTCCTTCGCGCGCCATGCGCGCCATGCGCGCCTCTACCTTGTTCTGCGCCAGGATTGCGCGCATTCGCATCAGCACGATCGCGGCGAACCACAGGGAAAATCCCAGCACCGTAATCCCGAGCGGCCACAGGATCGATCCGTCGATCGTGGAACCGCGCGCCGTGATGCTCGGCCCCTGATGCAGGCTGTTCCACCACACGACGCTGCGGTTGATGATCGGCAGGTTTATGGCGCCTACCAGCGCGAAGATCGCCGTCACCCGGCTTACGCCTCCGCTCTCGCCGATCCCTCCCCCCTGTTCCGCGCTGGCGCGGGCAAGCGCGATATAGCCGAAATAGAGAAACAGCAGCACCAGCATGGATGTCATGCGCCCGTCCCATTGCCAATAGGTGCCCCAGGTCGGCCGCCCCCAGAGCGAACCGGTCACGAGACAAATGGCGGTAAACAGAGCACCCGGAGCTGCGATCGCGCGGCCGGCGACCCCGGCGAGCGGGTGACGCCACACCATCTGCATAAGCGCGGCGACCGCAAGGCCGGTCCAGCCGCCCATGCCCAGCCAGGCGGCCGGCACATGGATGTACATGATCCTCACCGAATCGCCCTGAAGATAATCGGGCGGCGTCAGCGCGAGCCCGCAAAAGGCCCCGGCAACGATCAGTGCCATTCCTGCCCAGAAAAGCCAGGGCGTCAGGGGGCGGGCCAGTGACAGAAATCTGGTCGGATTCGCGAATGCGTGCATTGCGCGCTTCTTTAGCGGCAGAGCCGGTCACTGGCTAGGGTCCAGAAATATGACGGTTGCGCGACATCGGGGGGCGACAAAGCGGGATAAACTTCCTATATGCCCCCTAGGTCGCCCCCGCCGGGCATGGGCTCATACAGTGGACCCGACAGGAAAATGCTCACGACACATCCGTTTGAACGTCCCGATGAAGATGGGGACAAGCTGCGCGAAGAGTGCGGCGTTTTCGGCATTTCTGGCGCCTACACCGCCTCAGCCATGGTTGCGCTCGGCCTTCATGCGCTCCAGCACAGGGGGCAGGAAGCCGCCGGCATCACAAGCTGGGACGGGCAGGATTTCCACAGCATGCGGGCCATGGGCCATGTCGCGGGCAATTTCGACAATGACGAAGCGATTCGCGGGCTCCCCGGCAACGTCGCCTGCGGCCATGTCCGCTATTCGACGACCGGCGAAACCTCGCTGCGGAATGTTCAGCCGCTTTATGCCGAACTGTCGTCGGGCGGATTTGCCGTCGCGCACAACGGCAACATCTCCAACGCCATGAAGCTGCGCCGTGAACTGGTACGGCGCGGCTCCATCTTCCAGTCGACCAGCGATACCGAGGTGATCATCCATCTCGTGGCGACATCCACCTATCGCACGCTGCTGGATCGCTTCATCGACGCACTGAAGCAGGTCGAAGGCGCCTACTCGCTGATCTGCATGACGAGCGAAGGCATGATCGCGTGTCGCGACCCGCTCGGCATCCGCCCGCTGGAGATGGGCCGTCTCGGCGACGCCGTGATCTTCGCTTCGGAAACCGTGGCGTTCGACGTGGTGGGTGCGGAGTTCGTCCGAACCGTGGAGCCGGGCGAGCTGATCGTTGTGCCCAATGGCGCGACCGCCGACCAGATTCGCAGTCACCGTCCCTTCGGTGACGTGTCGCCGCGCCCCTGCATCTTCGAGCATGTCTATTTCAGCCGTCCCGATTCGATCGTCGATGGCAGCAGCGTCTATTCGGTGCGCAAGGAAATCGGCGCGCAACTCGCGATAGAGAACCCGGTCGATGCCGATTATGTGATCCCGGTTCCCGACTCCGGTGTTCCCGCCGCCATCGGTTATGCCCAGCAGTCCAATATTCCCTTCGAACTGGGCATCATCCGGTCCCACTATATCGGTCGCACCTTCATCCAGCCGGGCGACAAGGTCCGCCACCTCGGAGTCAAACTGAAGCATAACGCCAATCGCGCGCTGATCGACGGCAAGCGCATCGTCCTGATCGACGACAGCATCGTGCGCGGCACCACCAGCCTGAAGATCGTGCAGATGATGCGCGAGGCCGGGGCAAAGGAAGTGCATATGCGCATCGCCAGCCCGCCGACCCGGCATAGCTGTTTCTATGGCGTCGACACGCCCGAACGCACAAAGCTGCTGGCCCACAAGCTCGACATTGGCGGGATGCGCGACTTCATCCACGCAGACAGCCTTGCCTTCCTGTCGATAGACGGCCTGTACAAGGCGCTGGGCGAGGCCAAGCGCGCCGACATCCGCCCGCAATATTGCGACGCCTGCTTCACCGGCGACTATCCCACCAGCCTCACCGACCAGGACGAGGCAGAGGTGCGCGACCAGCTCGAACTTCTCTCCGAACGCGTCGTCTGAACCCCATGACCGATATCATCGACAAGCCGCTTTCCGGCAAGCTTGCGCTCGTGACCGGTGCCAGCCGCGGCATCGGCGCGGAAACGGCGTTCGCACTTGGGCAGGCCGGGGCGCATGTCATTCTCGTCGCGCGGACGGCCGGCGCTTTGGAAGCGGTGGAGCAGCGCATTCACGACGCGGGCGGATCGGCGACGATTGCGCCGCTCGACCTGATCGACGGAGAGAGCATCGGGCGGCTTGCCGGGGCGATGGCAGAGCGCTGGAAGGCGTTGGACATTCTCGTTCTCAATGCCGCGACGCTGGGCAGTCTCGCTTCGGTGAATGCGATCGACCCCAAGGAGTTCGCGCGCGTACTCACCCTCAATGTCGGGGCGCAGCAGGCGCTGATTGCCGCCTTCGATCCGATGCTGCGCGCGAGCGAAGCCGCCCGTGTGGTCGCGGTCACCAGCAGCGTCGCCCGGACACCACGCCCCTATTGGGGCGCCTATGGATCGAGCAAGGCCGCGCTGGAGCTGATGCTGCTTTGTTATGGCGAGGAGGTGAAGAACATCTCCGCCATCCGTACCCATATCGTAGACCCCGGCGCGACCCGCACGACGATGCGCGCCAAGGCCTTTCCGGGCGAAGACCCGGCAACGCTCAAGGGGCCGGAGGTTGTCGGACAGGCGATCGCCGATCTGGTGACCGGCGATGCACCGGACGGTCACAGAATGCGCGTCGAGGGATAAAGGGCGCCCTTTCTTGAATGTCTGCTTTGTTGTGGTTAGCTGCCGTTGCGAACGGGCACTCATTCATCAGAGCCGAAGCGTCTCACGACAAGCCTGAGCAATCCGCGATAGATCGCATAGCAAAGCGACAGATAGACGATTAGCAACGGCACCAAAAAGCCCGAGGTCACTGCCTCCTTGTAGCTCTCATAAAGGAAGCCCGCTCCACTCATCCCTATAAGCAAGATGACAAACAGAAAGCGCTCTATCATTCGAATTTTCTGATCGTCGCCCATGGCGCTCGGCATCACACGAATTGTCTATGTCCGCAATGGTGTTGCCAGAGATATATCCGCTTTGGCCTAAACGTTGTGACAGCGGACCCTCAGCTACGCGGGCGGGTATTTATCCATTCTGATGCGGGTTTAGTGAAGACCATCAGGAGCGCGGCACCCTGCAACATAGTGACAGCGAGCGTCATCAAAGGATATCCTCGTGCGAATACAAGGTGACGCATAGTTACCATGAAAATCAAGTTCCCTAAAAAAAGAATAGCAAGCAACAATCTCGCCCAATTTTTCCGTTTGCGAGAGACAAGAAGCGTTAAAATCATAATTGGTCCGACAATGACGATCGCATCCCAAATGCCCAAATCCATTATAGCTCCGGCATGTGCGAAACCTATTGCCACAGAAACAATCTGAAGCGTTTCAAACGTCCTGATCGCAGACGGGGTCGGTTCAGCCATTTTGTGGCTTTATCAGGAATGCATCATGTCTGCTATGTTGTCGTGTCCGGACAGTCAGCTTTTCACCAGCGTCACCTGCGCGACATCGATGCCGCCGCCGGCAAAGCCGCCCTCGCAATACATCAGATAATAGCGCCAGAGCTTCACGAACTTCTCGTCGAAGGCGGGTGGCAGCCGCCCCTCCTCCACTGCGGCGTCGAACCGCTCGCGCCACAGCCGCAGCGTGGTCGCATAATGCAGGCCGAAGCCCTGACTGTCGCGCCACTCCAGCCCGCATTCCTCGACAAGCGCGCGAAAGCGGCTTTCCGACATCAGCATGCCGCCGGGAAAGATATAGGTCTGGATGAAGTCCGCGCTCGCGGCGTAACGCTCATAGATCGCATCTTCGATGCAGATGAACTGGATGACCGCGCGTCCGCCCGGTTTCAGCAGCCGGTGGATCGCCGCGACGTAATCGGGCCAATACCGCTCACCGACCGCCTCCACCATCTCGATGCTGGCGATCGCATCATATAGTCCGTTCGCATCTCGATAGTCGGTCAGGTGGACCTCCGCCCGCGCGGGACCCAGGCGCATGCGCGCCCACTCCGCCTGCTCCCTGGAGAGCGTCAAGCCGTCATAATGGATATCTGCGCGCTCCAGCGCCCGCTCGGCGAACCCGCCCCAGCCGCAGCCGATCTCCAGCAGTCTGTCACCTTCACGAAGATCCAGCCGGTCCAAGGCCGCGTCGATCTTGGCTATCTGTGCCGCCTCCAGCCCCTCTGCCGGAGCGGCAGGGTCGGCGAAGAGCGCACTCGAATAGTTCATGCCCTGATCGAGCCAGAGCGCATAGAAATCATTGCCGAGGTCATAATGAGCCGCGATGTTGCGGCGCGCACCCGCCCTGCTGTTGCCGCGCATCGCGTGGAACCACCGCGCCATCCAGCGCAGGGGACCATGTGCCCGCGCCGTGCCGCCCAGAGTCTGCGCATTGTCCATGAACAGCGCGAACAGCGGCACCGCATCCGGGCTGTCCCACTCGCCCTGTTCCCACGCCCGATACCATCCGACCGATCCGTTCGCGACCAGCCGCAGCAACGCCCGCCAGTGGCGCAACCTTACCTCGCAGACATGCCCCTCGCCACGCGCGCCAAGCACGCGGAAGGACCCGTCCGGCAGCCAAGCCTCCAGCCGCCCGCGCGCGAGACCGGCATCGATCCGGTCGAGCAAGCTGTGCCCGATCCCGGAGAACAGCCGTCCCCAGAGCGGCAGCCCTGCCCTCGGCAGGAAACGGTCCGCCTTTACAAGATGCTGGCCGCGACGAGGATCGATGGCATTCATGAGTCGAGATTGTGCCCCAGTCCGTCCGTCAGGGCAATCAACCTTTGATCATATCCCATGCGGCAAGCGCGCGGGCGCGGGCCTCGCGATGGCCGATGACCTTCGGCGGATAGGCGGAGGGGCGGCAGCCATGCGCTTCGGGATCGTGAACCCACGGGTCGTCAAGGTCCGCCAGCTCGGGTACCCAGTGCCGGATATAGCCCCCCGCATCGAATTTTTCGGACTGGGTCAGCGGCGCCATGATCCGCACGAACATGTTGGCATCGATGCCGCTGCCCATCACCCACTGCCAGTTGACGGCATTGTTGCCATAATCGGCATCGACCAGCGTATCCCAGAACCATTGCTCCCCGACACGCCAGTCGATCAGCAGGTGCTTCACGAGAAAACTCGCCGCGATCATCCGCACGCGGTTGTGCATCCAGCCTGTCGCCCAGAGCTGACGCATCCCCGCATCGACGATCGGATAGCCGGTACGTCCAGCCCGCCAGGCGGCAAGATCGGCCGCCGCCTCTCCTTCATGATCACGCCATGGCATCGCGTCGAACTGAGGCTTTCCATTGCGTTTGCCATAGTCCGGGAGGGCAAACACGACATTCTGGGCATAGTCCCGCCAGATGAGCTCTCGCAGGAAGGTCGACTCGCCCCTGCCTTTCCCGTGCAGCGCATGCCAGACGGCGGTGGGTGAAATCTCGCCGAAATGCAGGTGCGCAGAAAGCCGCGACGACCCCTCCTGAGATGGCAGGTTGCGCGCCTCATCATAGTCCGCGACATGATCGCGAAACCGTTTCAGTCTTTTCCTCGCGCCGTCTTCGCCGGGCTCCCATTCCTTGGCGAGCCCCGTCGCCCAGTTTGGGCGCGTCGGCAGCGATTCCCAGTCCGCGAGCCTTTCACTGTCCGGCCACGTCGCCGGCGCGTCGATCCGCGGCGGCCGGCGTGCCGGTTCGGGCGGCGGCATATACTCCATCATCGCGCGCATGAACGGCGTGTAGATCTTGTAGGCTCCGCCGCTTCCCGTGCGAAGCGTTCCGGGCCGCAGCAGATAATTGCCGTCATAGAAAGAGAGATCGAGCGACTTCGCGGCATTCTTCTCGGCATTTATCCACCATGGTTCATAATGGCGGATAGTATGAACCTTTTTGGTTCCAATCTCGTTACACAACCGATCGAGCGCGTCTGCGCTGCGTCCCCTCCGCAGGATCAGTCGCGATCCCTTGTCGCGCAGCGCATTGTCTAGGCTTGCAAGGCTGTGGTGCAACCACCACCGGCTCGCGCCGCCCATTGCGCGATGCTTCGGCGTCTCGTCATCGAGAATATAGACAGGGACAACCGGCCCTTCCTGCGCAGCGGCGATCAGCGCGGCATGATCGGAAAGGCGCAGGTCGCGCCGGAACCAGAGGATGACAGGATCGCTCATCGCCCAATCTCGGACGGAACGGTCACGACGAAACTGCCCCGTGTCAGCCTGGCTGAAAAACGCTGATCGGAAAGAGTGAGCGTGCCGGCGCGATCGAATGTCGCGATCGGCATGCGCGACCAGAACAGGAAGGCGCGAGCATCGGCGCTGGCCGCGACGCGCGACGCGATCATGCGGTTGTCCATGCCTGTTTTGCCGTCAATCTCGAACGGTCGGATTCCGCTGAAAAGGTCATAGCCATAATGGCCGTAGCGGCCGTCCCGCGCGCGCCAGAGCATGTCCCGCCGCCAGAATGTCCCCGGCACGGGGTTGGCAACGACGAGGTCCGTTTCCATGCCATTATCGTGAAGCCGTCGCACGGCCTGCGCTTCGGCCGCTCCGGTGATCGCGCCATTGACGAAAATATAGCCGCACACTGCGGTCAGGATCACCCTGCCGCGCTGCCGCCAATCACCGTCACCCCGCTTTTCGGCACGGCGCGACCAGATATAACCGCCGATCATCAAAACCCACAGCACCGGATCGATGATGAAAAGAACATCCCCATAGAACCATCGGGAGGAAAAAGGTTCCAGCAGGCGAACGCCATAGCTGTTCATCCAGTCCATTGCCGGATGGCTGAGCGTCCCTATCAGGGCAAGCAGCAAGAGCCAGCCGGGCCGGACCGGCAACCGATTTTCCGGCCTTCGTCCATGCTTGCCCTGCCACCGGTCGTAGAGGAAGAGCAATCCGGTCAGAATGACCGGCAACAGCACCATCGCCAGCGGGCCATGGGTGAGCCCGCGCCGCATCGCAAGCGACTGAGTCCCGAAAAAGGTACAGGTCGCATCAACATCGGGAATATTGGCGCCGATGACGAGCGCGGGCATTCCCAGTCCGGACTTTCGCTTGAGGCCGGTCTGGCCAAGCACCGCGCCGAGCATGGAATGGGTTAGATTGTCCATCGCCCGGTGTTGGCGCGCGCTGGCGCAAAGGGCAAGTGCTACCGGATGCCGCGTGCCCGCAAGCGGAAAGCCGGCTCAGGAAAAGGTCGCCCGTCTGCCGATCAGAGTTCAGGCCCGCTCCCGGCGCTGCCTGCGTCCGCCGCTTCGGTCTGCGGACCAACCACCCAGGTCTGCCCGGTGGAAAGCAGCTTCTGCAGATCCGCCTTCCTGCCCGATGATGCCTGCTCGTTCTGCGCAACCACAGCTTGCTCGAAGCTGGGAGCAGGGTCGTCATAAAGGACCCCGAGCGCCATCGGGAACGGACCGAACGGCATCTCGATCAGCATATGGGCCACGCTGCGATTCTTCACATCATGGACGATGACGCGCGCGGCCTCCCAGTCGCCGCCTTCGACATCTACAACCTTCAGGCACAGATTTTCGCGATCGAGCGCGATGCCCTTCACGCCGCCGGACTTTTCCGATCCGAACAGCATAGGCTCACCGTCCTTCAACCAGAGCTGCCGGTCTTCGGCACCCTTGGGCGCGGCAAAGTCGTTGAACACGTCCTTGTTGTAGACGATGCAGTTCTGGAAGATCTCTACGAATGCCGCGCCCCTGTGTGCATGGGCGGCCTTCAGCACCTCGGGCAGGTTTTTCGAGACATCAAAGCCGCGCGCAACGAACCGCGCGCCGCTGCCCAGCGCAAAGGCGGCCGGGCGCGCGGGCCGGTCGACCGAACCATAGGGCGTCGAGGGCGTCTTCGTGCCCACCCGGCTGGTCGGCGAATATTGCCCCTTGGTCAGGCCATAGATCTCGTTGTTGAACAGCAGGATCTGGCAGTCGAGATTGCGGCGCAGCACATGCATGGTGTGGTTGCCGCCGATCGACAGCGCGTCGCCGTCTCCGGTGATGATCCAGATGTCGAGTTCCGGGTTCGCGAGCTTCACGCCCGTCGCGACGGCAGGCGCGCGGCCATGGATCGTGTGAAAGCCGTAGCTTTCCATATAATAGGGGAATCGAGACGAGCATCCGATGCCCGAGACGAAGACCGTCGTTTCGGGCCTCGCGCCGATCTCCGGCAGCGTCCGCTGCATCGCCTTCAGGATCGCATAGTCGCCGCAGCCCGGACACCAGCGGACCTCCTGATCCGTTTCCCAGTCCTTCGGCGTCATCTTCTGCGGAGGAGTCATGTCATTCATGGCAGCCTACTTCTTGTAAATTGCATCGATTTGACAAACATTGTCATCGCTCAAAAAGACAATCTTTTTATCATACTGATTTCTTATCAAAATAACTACTTCCGATGAGTAGGTATAAACATAACAATACTTCGTTATTATTATAAATCCCTCGAAAAGCTCATAAAGGTTTGTGTCTTTTCTGGTTGCAGTATAAATATCAAACCCCGCAGCACGCGCTATTTCCTTTGCCGCCTGACCTCCCAGCGCATAGCTGGGCTGGGAGAAGACTGCCCACGCTATTGCTGCGACTATTGCGGCTCTACTCCTCAATCCAGCACGCCTTCAATCGCCGCTTCGATCTCGGCGATACGGAAGGGCTGGCCCGACACCTTGTTAAGCGGCCGGGCATCGACGAGATACTGGTCGCGCAGCACGGTCTTCAATTGCCCGGTATTCATCTCTGGCACCAGCACCTTGCCAAAGCTCTTGAGCAGCTCGCCGAGATTTTTCGGCATCGGCCAGATATGGCGGATATGGATATGGGCGACGTCATGGCCCTTGCGGCGCGCACGGCGCACCGCCTGATGGATCGGTCCGAAGGTCGACCCCCAGCCCACGACGGCCAGCTTCCCGCCTGCCTCACCCTGCGACACCTGCTGATCGGGGATCGAGTCGGCCACGGCCAGCACCTTGTCGCGGCGCAGATTGGTCATCGCCTGATGGTTGGCGGGTGCATAGTCGATATGGCCGGTATTGACCGCCTTTTCGATGCCGCCGATGCGGTGCATCAGATCAGGCGTGCCCGGCCGAATCCACGGCCGCGACAGGCGCTCGTTCCGCGCATAGGGCTGCAAGCCGCCCTCCTGCGCCTTTTCCAGAAACTGAACCGGGAAGGGCTCCAGGCTGGAGACATCGGGCACCTTCCAGGGTTCCGCCGCGTTGGCGATATAACCGTCCGACAGGAAGATCACCGGCGTCATATATTGCGTGGCGATCCGGACCGCCTCGATCGCGCACTCGAAGGCATCGGCGGGCGAACTGGCAGCAATCACCGGCAGCGGCGCGTCGCCGTTACGGCCATAGACCGCCTGATACAGGTCCGACTGTTCGGTCTTCGTGGGCAGGCCCGTCGAAGGACCGCCGCGCTGGACGTTCACGATGACGAGCGGCAGCTCGGTCATGATCGCAAGCCCCATCGCCTCGCCCTTCAAGGCGATGCCCGGCCCGGCCGAGCATGTGACGCCGAGCGACCCCGCATAGCTTGCGCCGATGGCGGACGCGATGGCCGCGATCTCGTCCTCCGCCTGGAAGGTGGTGACACCGAATTCCTTGAGCCTTGAAAGCGCGTGCAGCACGGAAGAGGCAGGCGTTATCGGATAGCCGCCATAGAACATCTTGAGATT
Organism: Sphingobium sp.; assembly: GCA_050176605.1. GTDB lineage: Bacteria > Pseudomonadota > Alphaproteobacteria > Sphingomonadales > Sphingomonadaceae > Sphingobium. The sequence continues at coordinate 12,364 of JBFXHW010000043.1, forward strand.
GGCAAGCTGCGCACCCGCGACAAGGCCATAGGCCACAGCGTCCGCACCGGTAATCGTGCGATAGAGTCCCTCCGGTTGCGCCGCCGCCTCAAGATGGAATTGCCGCAGATGATGGCCAAGGCCGGCGCCGCCGATCTCGGCCGTTTCGCCATAGGCATGGCCGGCGTTCAGCGCGGCGATGTTGGCGTCGGCCAGTTCCGGCGCCTTCGCGAACTTGACGCGCAGCCAGTCGATGATCGGCTGGCGATCACGGTCGAACATCCAGAGCGCAAGCCCCAGCGTCCACATATTCTTGCAGCGCAGCGCCTCCTTGTTGCCCAGGCCGAACTCTTTCACGCTGTCCATGGTGAGCTGGGAAATGTCGAAAGCGAGCACCTGCCACTGGGCGAGGCTGCCATCAGTCAGCGGATTGGCTTCATATTTCGCCTTGGCAAGGTTGCGGTCGCTGAACTCGCCGGTATCGGCGATGATCAGGCCGCCTTCCTTCAGATCCTTGACGTTGGTCTTGAGCGCGGCCGGGTTCATCGCGATCAGCACGTCCGGCGCGTCGCCCGCTGTAGTGATATCCGATGAACCGAAGTTGATCTGGAATGCGGAAACACCGAACAGCGTGCCCTGGGGCGCGCGAATCTCTGCCGGGAAATCGGGGAAAGTCGCCAGGTCATTGCCGGCAAGCGCGGTCGACAGGGTGAATTGCCCACCGGTCAACTGCATCCCGTCGCCGGAATCCCCCGCAAAGCGGACAACAACCGATTCGGGCATTTCACTGCCAGGAGTTTCCGTCGGCACGATCTTTTCGGCAACACTCGCCATAGTCTTGTTCCTGTGCGGCCTATGCAGGCCCATTAAGGAGCGCTTCCTACGACTCTAGCGCCGCGCTCGCAAAGTAGAAATGTATCGAGGGGCCAATAGCTTCGGTTTTTCGCGCATATACCGCTGAGCAGAGGTCAGTTACGGATAGCTGACCGTTTTCGGACGCCCCTGTGGAATAGGGATATATTCCTGGTCATCGCCCGGAATCAGCGGAAAACGCATCGCTTCCCAGTCCTCGCGAGCCTGCA
>JBFXHW010000044.1:0-13181 GCA_050176605.1 Sphingobium sp.
TGCTGAGCGAGGATCACCGCTTCATCTTCGGCGCCCGGCCCCCGGTGATCGGCAGGGACGACGCGCGTGAGATCGTCAACTATTTCTGGACGCTGATCGGGCGGCTTCGCCACAATATCTGGCGCGTGCGCGAGGCCGGAGACATTGCCTATGTCGAGGCACTGATCGAATATGAGCGACTGGACGGCAACGTGGTGCTTGTCCCCTGCTGCGACGTGGTGCGCCACAATGGCCGGGAACTGATCGAACAGCGCGCCTATCTCGACCAGACCGCGATCTTCGCCGACCTGTCGAGCGGCGAGCATCCCTACAAGGACCACTGGATCGACGACATCCCGACGGCTCGCAAGGCGCTGGGTCTGGCGCCAGAGCCGGAGTTCCTGTGATGGATGTCGAACGGGAAATGCGCCGGCTGCTCGACGAGGAAGCCGTCAAGAAGATTATCCTTCGCTTCGGCCGCTCGCTCGATCTGGGCGACTGGCCGGGCTATCGTTCCTGCTTTACCGACATGCTGCTCGTGGATTTCGAGCGGCTGACCGGGCAGCCGAAAATCCTGGTCGATGCGGACGACTGGACGCGGTTCGCAGACCTGATCCTCAGCCCCGTCCGCCGTCACCACGCCTATACCAACTTCCATATCGAAGTGACCGGCGATGAGGCGAAGGCCGTCTGGTATTTCACGGCCCGTCACTGGAAGGCGACCGACATGGGATCGTCGCTCTATTACCAGCATGGCTGGTATGACGGCAGTTTCATCCGCGAGGACGGCGACTGGAAGATGTCATACGTCAAGCATGATTTCGTCTGGGTCGACGGAAACAATGCCCTGTTCGACATGGCCGAGCCCAATCTGGTCGCCTGTATGACGAAGGTATTCAGCCCGGAAAATGTCGCCGCGGCGGCCACCAGATAATCCGTACCAGAAGGAACAAGAAAAAGGATGCCGATCATAACAGCCAACATCCTGAGCGGGCGATCAGCCGGGCAAAAGCGGGAATTCATCCGATCCGTGACGGAGGCGGCGGTGCGGACTCTTGACGTACAACCGGGTCAGGTCCGCGTGATCATCAACGAGGTCGACCCGGCTCATTGGGCAGTCGGCGGCATAAGCAAGGCCGATCAGGGAGATCAGCCTTGAACGCCGCGTTTTACCGGTTGGCGGTGATCACCATTGATGGCGAGCGGACTGCGGTCGCGGAAAAGGGCGGTCGTCTGGTGCCGCTGCACCGTCTGCTGGAGGGAACGACAGGCAATGGTGCGCTGCACGATCTCGGTCCTCTGCTGGAGGACTGGCCGGCATGGCGGGAACGTCTGGATACGGCGATCGACAGCCGGTCGGCTCTGTTCGACACGGCCGGAATCGATGGGGCTGCGGCGACATTCGCCCTGCCCTTCGCGCATCCGGGCAACCTGATCTGCATCGGCGCCAACTATCACGATCATGTCGCGGAAATGCCCGTGCCGATGACGCCCTCCTATCCCTATGGCTTCCTGAAACCGGTGCGCAACACACTGAGAGGCACGGGCGAGCCGGTGGTCGCGCCGCGGCACGTACAGATGATGGACTGGGAGGCCGAACTGGGGGCCGTGATCGGCAGCGAGTGCAAGAATGTTCCGCTCGAGGCCGCGCTCGACACAGTCGCTGGCTATGTGAATTTCAATGACCTCTCAGCACGCGACTGGATAGCCAGCCGTCCGGGCGTCGGCATCGACTGGCTCATCCACAAGGGACATGACGGCTTCGCGCCGGTAGGCCCCTATTTCGTTCCTGCGCGCTTCATTCCCGATCCGCAGGATCTGCCGATCCGGCTGACCGTCAACGGCGCGGTAAAACAGCAGTCGACCACCGGGCAGATGATCTTTGGCGTTGCCGAGATCATCGCCCATCTGACGACGGTGATGACACTCTATCCCGGCGACATCATCGCGACCGGCACTCCGGCCGGCGTGGGCCATGGACGTAAGCCGCCGGAATATCTGCATGCGGGCGATGAGGTCCGCATGGAAATCGGGCCGCTCGGAACGCTGGTTACCCCGATCATATGAGGAGTTGGTGAAACGGACCGGCAGCGCATGTTTTTGGCGATTTCAGGACGGCCGGCGCGGGCATTGACCCTGCCTTCCGGACCGCATAACGGAGAAATATGAACTCACTGACGGATATTCTGAAGCCCATTGATCGCGGTGCGGGACGGCGCACCGCAATGGAAGTCTATGATATCCTGCAATCCTATATTCTCGACGGAACGCTGAAGCCCGGAACGATCATTTCGCAGGTCGCCATCGCCGGTGCCCTGAATGTGAGCCGCACGCCGGTGCGCGAGGCGATGCGTATGCTGCAGGAGGGCGGCCTGCTTGTCGGCGAGCCCAATTACCGGTGCCGCGTCGTGGGTTTCGATCCGGTCGATATTGAGGCGCTCTATGTGAAGCGTATCCCGCTGGAGGCGTTCGCCGTATCTTTCACCGTGCGGAACATCACCGATGAGAAAATCGCAGGGCTGGAGGCGCTGATCGCTGAACTGGAGAGCGACCAGGCGCACGACGATTTTCACGAATGGCAGCGGTTGCACCGCGAATTCCACCACAATATCGCGGCCGAAGCAGGTACCGTCCTGTCAGCGGACCTCGAACAGCTAGAGCTGCGCAGCGAGCGATACCAGACCGCCTACAAGGGCGCCCACCTGCCCGGCTGGTGGCAACGGGGAGAGGCCGAACATCGCGAACTTTTCTCCGCGATCAGGAAACGCAACCCGCAACTTGCGGGCGAGTTGGCTGCCCGCCATCTGGCACGCACGGCGCTGGAACTGCTGGCGGCGCTCGCTCCGGAATTTGACACCGCGAAGCTGCGCGCTGCCCTCTGTTTCACCACAGAGGGCCTGAAGGGCGTCTGAGGCGCGACGGAGTGTCAAACCCGCTTTAAAGGAGTAGCTGAAAATACGCATAAAACTTGCATCCACTTTGTAGGACGTATACAACCTATTTTCCTTATGGAGACCACAGCATGCCCGATTCCGTGGCGAAACTGATCGACCGTCCTCAAGGCTCTGGTGCCCCCGTGCGCCAGCTCCGCAACTTCATCGGCGGAGCGTTCGTCGATGGCGGAACGCCGTTCGACATTCATGACCCGGCAACCGGGCGCGTTCACGCCGTCGCCCATGAAGCCGATGCGGCGATGGTCGACGCGGCGGTTCAGGCGGCACGCAAGGCGCTGACCGGCGAATGGGGAAGCATGACGCTGGCAAAGCGGCGGGCGCTGCTGATGCGCGTCGCTGATCGGATAGAGGAGAGGTTCGACGAATTTCTGGAAGCGGAAATCGCGGACACCGGCAAGCCGCATGGCCTTGCCCATCATCTCGACATTCCCCGCGGCGCGGCGAATTTTCGCGTTTTTGCCGACGCAATCGCAAGCCTGCCCGCCGAAAGCTTCATGATGGATACGCCCGACGGCGGCAAGGCGCTCAACTATGCCGTACGCAAGCCGCTTGGTGTGATCGCCGTCATCAGCCCGTGGAACCTGCCGCTGCTGCTGATGACATGGAAGGTCGCGCCCGCGATGGCATGCGGCAACGCGGTGATCGTCAAGCCGTCCGAAGAAACGCCCTCCACCACCACCCTGCTCGGCGAGGTAATGAACGAGGTCGGCATGCCCGAGGGCGCGTTCAACGTGGTGCACGGTTTCGGCCCGGGTTCCGCAGGCGAACATCTGACCTCGCATCCGGGCGTGCGAGCAATTACCTTCACCGGCGAAACGCGCACCGGCTCCGCCATCATGAAGGCGGCCGCGCCGGATGTGAAGGCGCTGTCATTCGAGCTGGGCGGAAAAAATGCCGCCGTCGTTTTCGCCGATGCAGACATGGACGCCGCGGTGGCGGGACTGGCACGCGCGGTCTTCCTGAACACCGGGCAGGTCTGCCTCGCGCCCGAGCGCATCTATGTCGAGCGCCAGGTGTTCGACCGCTTTGTCGGGGGTATGAAGGCGAAGGCGGAGGCGCTGAAGGCCGGCCTGCCGCATGACGAGGGCGTGGATTTCGGCCCGCTCATCTCTGACGAGCATCGTGGCAAGGTGCTGGACTATTATGCGCTGGCGGTATCGGAGGGCGCGACCGTCGTCACCGGCGGCGGCATTCCCGACCTGTCGGGCGAAGCGGCCAGCGGTTATTTCGTCGAGCCCACGATCTGGACGGGTCTTGCCCATGACAGCCGCACCTGCCGCGAGGAGATTTTCGGGCCGTGCTGCGCGATCATTCCCTTCGACACGGAGGAAGAGGCGATCGCGCTTGCGAATGACAGCGAATATGGGCTGGCCTCATCGATCTGGACAACCGACCTCTCGCGCGGACACCGGGTGGGCCAGGCGATGGAAGTCGGCATCTCCTGGGTCAATTGCTGGTTCCTGCGCGACCTGCGCACGCCCTTCGGCGGCGCGAAGATGTCCGGCATCGGCCGCGAGGGCGGCGAGCATTCGATCAACTTCTATTCCGAACCGACCAATATCTGCATCAAGCTATAGGCAGGAGAGAGACCATGGCCACAATGAGCGAAGCCGAAACACCGGCAACCGAAAAGCGGCGGGAGGGGCCTCTCAAGACGCGCTTCTATTCGCATGCCACTCTCGAATGTCTCGACATCGTGAAGACGCGGAAGTTCTTCGAGGAGTTTCTGGGCTTCGAGACTGTCCAGATGGCCGATGTCTCCTTCTGGGCGCGCATGGGCGGCGACCAAATCATCGTTGTCGTCAAGAGCCCGACCGGCAAGAAGGACGCAATGTCGTTCCTCAATCACAACGGTCTTGATGTAGAAACGGATGCCGATGTCGACGCCGCGCATAAGCTGATCAAGGCGGAGAAGGACAAGTGGGGCATCCAGAAGATCACGCCGCCGATCGTCCAGCATGGCACCTACTGTTTCTACTTCACCGACATGGACGGAAACATGTGGGAAATCCTCTCCAATCCGAAAGGCGGCTACTCCTGGGGCTTCGACATGGGCGACCAGACGGGCAAGGGCCACATGGCGCGCGACTTTGCCCGTCCCGATACGTCCGCCAACAAGGGAAGCTGAACCATGGTCGACATTCATGACGTCCGCTATGTCCGCATAGGATCGGAGGATCTCGACACCAGCGTGCGCTTCGCAACGGAGATGCTGGGCCTCGAACTGATGGAGCGCAACGCGAAATGCGCCTATCTGCGCGGTGACAATCGCGACCATAATATCTGCTACACCAAGGGCCGCGACAGCGGGCAGGTGACGGGATGGGAAGTCGACAGCATGGAGAAGCTGGACCGCGCCGCCGCCGAGCTGGAAAAGGCGGGCGTCAGCGTTCGTGCCGGGACAGCCGAAGAGCGTGAACAGCGACGCGTGCGCGGACTCGTCGTCATGTCCGATCCGACTGGCAATGTCATGGATCTTGTGGCGCGGCCCGATGCGTGCGGGCGGCGTTATTTCCCCTCGCGCGATGCCGGCATCACCCATTTCAGCCATGTCGGCATGCACACGAGGGATGCGGCTGCGGACGAGGCCTTCTGGGTCCAGAATCTTGGTGCCAAGGTGAGCGACTGGATCGGCGATGCCCCGCTGCTGAGGATCAACGAGGTCCACCACAATGTTGCCCTGTTCCCCTCCAACAAGGCCGGCATCCAGCATGTCAATTTTCAGGTGGAGTCGCAGGACGACATCATGCGATCCTTCTACTTTCTGCAGAAGAACAATGTGAAGATCGTGTTCGGACCGGGACGACACCCGACATCCGGCGCCCGCTTCCTCTATTTCCAGGGTCCGGATGACGTGATCTACGAATATAGTTCGGGTGTACGCATGATCACGGCAGAGGACGAAAAGACCTATGTGCCGCGTTCCTTCCCCAAGGAAGCCAGCAGTTTCTGCATGTGGGGATCGGAGCCCGACATTCCCGAATTCCGGACAGGACCCACGGTGGCGAAGGCAGCCTGAACCGATGAGCCAGGCAGGGGGCAAAACGATGCGGCTGGCCGCGCGCGCCATGCATCGCCACGGGCTGGCCCATGCCTATGGCCATGTCAGTACGCGCATTGATGCGGCAAGCTTTCTGGTGTCGCCCGCCCGGCCGCTCGGCACCGTAAAACGCGAACCCGGCGTGATCGTGCCGCTCGACGGCGATCTTCCGCCCGGTGCGCTGCCGGAGGTGCGCATTCATCGCGAAATCTATCGTAACCGCCCGGCTATTGGTGGTGTGGTACGGGTTCAGCCGCCCGCTCTGATGGCGCTTTCGGCGCTGGGCGAGACACCGCGTGCGCTCCATGGCCTTGGGACCTATTTCGCGCCGAAGCCGCCGTTGTGGCCAGGTGTGGCGCTGGTCCGCGACGACGAACAGGCGATGAAAGTCGCCGTGATGATGGGGGAAAACGCCGCCATCGTGCTTTCCGGCAACGGCTGCGTGGTCGCGGGTGAGACGCTGGAGGAGGCAGCGAGCCTAGCCTGGTTCCTTGAGGATGCGGCGAGGATAGAGCTCGCCGTCCGGGCGGCGGGCGGAAGTCCCCGCGAATATTCTGCCGCCGAGGTCGCAAGCCGGGCGGTCAGGGCAGGCATGCTGTTCGAGCGCATGTGGCAGTTTCTGTGTTTCGAGGATGAAGAATGGGAGGAACAGGCGTGATCAAGCCAAGCATGGCACCGGACGATGTTGCGGCCGAAGCCGCGAGGCTGCGCGATGCCTATCAGAGCGGCCAGCCCACTACGCCGATAAGGACTGCCTTTCCCTCGGCCACCATCGCTGATGCCTATGCGATACAGGTGGCGAACACGGCCTGGTGGACGCTGCAAGGCCGCGTTCGCGCCGGCGCGAAAATCGGCCTCACCGCCAAGTCCGTACAAAAACAGCTTGGCGTCGATCAGCCCGATTTCGGAACCCTGTTCGCCGACATGGCGGTTCCCGACGGCGATACGATCACGAGAGGGATGCTGCTTCAGCCCAAGGTCGAGGCCGAAGTCGCGTTCGTGATGGCGCGCACGCCCGATCCGGCGCGGCTGACCACGGCGGAACTGCTCAACAGCGTCGCCTATGCTCTGCCCGCGATCGAGATTGTCGACAGCCGGGTCGCGAACTGGGATATCGGTATCGTGGATACCGTGGCCGATAACGCCTCTTCGGGGATGTTCGTGCTCGGCACCACTCCGAAAAAGCTTGAGAACATCGACCTGCGCCTGTGTGGCATGGTGATGGAAATAAACGGCGACCAGCAGTCATTCGGCGCGGGCGCGGCCTGCCTCGGCCATCCGCTGCACGCGCTGGGCTGGCTGGCGAAGACGATGGCGGAAAACGGGTCACCGCTTGGCGAGGGCGACATCATCCTGTCCGGCGCGCTTGGACCAATGGCTGGCGTTTCGGATGGAAATTATGTCGAAGCGCGGATCGAGGGGCTGGGCGCCGTGCGCGTGGCCTTCGGCGGCTGAGGGAGAGTGGGATGATTGATATTGCAGCCATTGCCGAACGTCTGGATGGAGCCCAGTTGAACGCCACCGCAACGCCACAGCTCTCCGAGCCACTCAGCGTCGAAGATGCCTATGCTGTGCAGGCCGCATCGATGGGGCGGCGCTATGCACGCGGCGAACGGCGGGTCGGCATCAAGATGGGTTTCACCAGCCGCGCCAAGATGGCGCAGATGGGCGTCAGCGAAATGATCTGGGGCCGTCTGACCGACGGCATGATGGTGGAGGATGGCGACTCGATCAGCTTCGCCCGTTATGTCCATCCGCGCGTGGAGCCGGAAATCGCCTTTCTGCTGAAGGATGCCCTGCCCGGCAAGGTGACGATGATGGGCGCCGCAGCTGCCGTCGCGGGCGTCGCACCCGCGCTCGAGATCATCGACAGCCGGTACGAGAATTTCAAATTCTCCTGGACCGACGTCGTGGCGGACAACAGTTCCTCATCCGGCTTCGTCGTCGGCCCGTGGAACGACCCCGGCCAGAGCCTCGCCAATCTCGGCATGCTGATGGAGATAGACGGGGTTGCGAAGCAGATCGGTTCCAGCGCAGCGATCCTCGGCAACCCTTTGCGATCGCTCGTCGCCGCGGCTCGGTTGGCCGCTGCGGCGGGCGAGCCATTGCAGGCGGGCGATATCGTGATGGCGGGCGGGGCTACCGCCGCCGAGGCGCTGGCCGTGGGCAATCATGTACGCCTGTCGGTGCAAAGGCTGGGAACGGTGGAGTTCCGCGTCGCCGATTGAACGCTCTGTTGAGCCGCACCACCGTTTGAGATAGGCCGGACTCCTGTTTTTCGCGCGATACAGGGGCAGGGCTTGAGACTGGTTCGATGGAGTGTCGCGGGGCTTCTCGCCCTGCTGGGGCCGGTGTCGGCATGGGCCGGCGAGGAACCGCTTTACCAGCCCGCGCCAGCATGGGTGACGGAAGCGAGGCTGCCGGACGTTGGCAAGACCGGCGGCGCCCCAGCCATGCTGATTTTCGACCATCAGCAGCGCATCGAGGACGGCCAGCTATGGGCCTATGTCGACAGCGCCACACGCGCCGCGTCAACGGAAATGCTGGGTCAGCTCGCAACGCTGACCCTGCCCTGGCTGCCGGACAAGGGCGATCTCATCGTCCATGAGCTGAAAATCCTTCGCGATGACCAGACGATCGACCTGCTCGCCTCGGGCAAGACATTCACCGTGCTACGCCGGGAGGAAGGGCTCGAACAGCGCCAGATGACCGGCATATTGACAGCGACGATGGCGATCGAGGGGCTGCGCGTTGGAGATATATTGCGTCTGAAATATTCGGCAACGGTGCGTGACGCGGCTCTCGGCGGACGGGTACAGAGCCAGGCGCCGCTGATCGCGGCGCCGATACGAATGGGTTTCGGCAGGCTGCGCCTGTTGTGGGACAAGGACAGCGGCACGGCATGGAAGATGCTGGCGGACGGAGACGTGCCCGCGCCGATCCGCAAAGGCGGCCAGATGGAGCTGGTGGTTCCACTGCCTCTGGCCAAGCAGCCGGACATGCCCGGCGACGCACCGGGTCGGTTCCTTCATCCGCCGCTGCTCGAACTTTCGACCTTCTCCGGCTGGGCGGACGTATCGCGCGTGATGGCCCCGCTATACGACACCAAAGGGCTGATCCCGGAGGGAAGTCCGCTAGCCACGGAGCTGGCGGCCATGAAGACGGCCGGAGCCTCGCAGCTCGACCGCGCTCAACGCGCGCTTCGCCTGGTTCAGGACGAAATCCGTTATCTCGCACTCGGCATGAACGGGGGCAATTATGTCCCGCAGAAACCAGAGCAGACATGGGCTTCGCGTTATGGCGACTGCAAGGCGAAGACTTTGCTGCTGCTCGCCCTGTTGCACGGCATGGACATAGAGGCCGAACCCGTCCTCGCCCACTCGAAGCTCGGCGATCTTGCCTCGCGCCGCCTGCCGAGCGCGGCGGCCTTCGACCATGTGCTGGTGCATGCCGTGATCGAGGGCGAGGATCTGTGGCTCGACGGGACGGGCAGCGGATCGCGGATCGAGGATATCCACGACACCCCGCCCTTTCACAATGTCCTGCCGCTCCGCATCGCTGGAGCGGAGCTGATGCCGGTCGCCATGCACCCGAACGCACGGCCAACCGTCGACCTGTTGCTGGACATGGACGAGAGCGCGAGCGTCGACGTGCCAAGTGTATTCGACGCAACCGCCGTGTTGCGGGGACCAATTGCCTCCATGTTTGGCCTCGCGATGGAGCAACTCGACAAGCAGCAGCGGTCCAAGCTGGTGGGCCAGTTCTTCGCCCGCTTCACCGGCGAAGCCCAGTTCAGCGATGTGTCGATCGAACCCGATGCCGCATCGGGCACTACCGCGGTCAAGGCGCATGGCGTCGCCGGGACATCGTGGCAAAGGCGTGACAAGACGATGAAGCGACAGGTTTCCCGCGCGCTCGGAGACATCGACTTCGCGCCCGATCGCTCGAAACCTGCCTGGGCCGACATCCCCGTCGCCACACCCGATCCGGTCGCCGTCCGCTATCGCATGCGCATTCGCCTACCCGATGGAGGGCGCGGATATACGATCGAAGGAACCCAGAATGTCGATGAAAAGCTCGGCGGGTTCGAGCTCAACCGCACAATGGGCATGTCGGGCGGGGTCGTGACAATCGACGAACGGGTGGATTCGACCGGCGACGAGATTGCCGTCACCCAAATTCCCGCCGAGCGCGACAGGATTGCGGTGGCGGGATCACGCGCGCCGACCATCGTCGCGCCGGCAAACGCGGTGTGGCGCTGGCAGCTTGCGGGGCGGGACCCCAAGGGCGCGACACAGATAACCGCCGCCGAAAAGATCTATGCAAAGGCAATTGCCGAGAATCCCGATGAAATAGCCGGACTTCTGAGTCGTGCCAGCCTGCGGAAGGGAATTGGCAATCGCAAGGGCGCGCTGGCCGATCTCGACAAGGCCATCGAGATGGCGCCCGATGCAGACCTTTATCTGCAGCGGTCGGATGTGCGGTTCGATCTGGGCGACATCACCGCGGCATTGTCCGATGCGGAAGCGGCACGACAGCTCGACCCCGCTTCGGTGAAAGCGGTATCGAGCGTCGCGGAATTACGTGCCGAGCAGGGCGATCTTGCGGGTGCCGTCGCATTGCTCGACGAACGCATCGCGCTTGGCGGCGAGACACGCGACAGCTATCGCGAGACGAAGGCGAGCCTGATGGGAACCTATGGTGATCCGGAAAAGGGGCTGGAACTCATCAACGCCCTGATCGGGGAAAAGCCGGGCAGCCCCTCGCTTCTCAATTCACGCTGTTGGATCAAGGGCACGCGCAACCTTCTGCTCGATACCGCTCTCAAGGATTGCACCAGCGCCATCGAACTCAGCTCATCGCCCTATCAGGCGCTGGACAGCCGCGCGCTGGTCTGGCTGCGGCTGGGTCGATATGACAATGCGCTGCGCGACCTGAACGCCGCGCTCGATACGGCTCCCTCTCTCGGACCCAGCCGCTTCCTGCGCGGCATCGTTCTCGGCCACCTCAATCAAGCGGCAGAGGGCGCGGCCGATCTGGCGGCGGCCCGACAGATCGCTCCGCGCGTCGACAGCTATTATTCGCGTTTCGGTATAAAACCTTGAGCCCCGCTGTCGAATAGCGGCCCATCTCTTCCGCCGGGTCGAGATTAATCGAAAACCGGCGTACAGCGCCGTCCATTTTCCTGCCGGCTAAAGATCCGCCGTCAAACGCACGGTGGCACGCCGGGGGGCATGCATATGGAAGCCACCGGAAGGCGTTGCCTCCCAACCTCGCCGATCGGTCAGATTCTCGACCTCGACTCTCAACACGGACGCCACACCACCTATCCCGAACCTGTACCGGCTGCCGAGGGTGATCTCTGTCCTGGCGGGCAGGAACAACTGCTTGCCTGTCACGCTGTCCGGCCGCAGGCTCGCGGCGATCCTCGCCTTATAGTCGACGCCCAGATCAACGGAAAAAGCCTCCCAGAACGGAGGCCGGTAGTCGAGGTTGAGCTTCACAAGCGTTCTTGTTCGCGACGCCGGATATTTACCCACAACGCCAGACTTTACTGCCTGCCCCTCGACAACCGGGTCCATCAGCGCCGCACCGGCAACGAAATTGAGACCTTGCATCAGCTTTCCGGCGACCGACAGTTCCACGCCGCGCGTCCGCAAGGTTCCGAGCCGAGCAAAGGCCCCGCTCGAATCAAGATTGTAATAAGGCTTCTTCAGATCAAAAAAGCCCGCAATCACCGTCACGTCAGGAAACGGACGATACCGCAGACCCGCCTCGCGCTGGCTGGTCAGCACGGCCGGAAGCGGTTCACCCCGATTGGACGCTGAGTCCGGGGCGGTGCCGTTTTCCTCCAGCCCTTTGGTATAGCTGGCGTAGGCTGCGAGCTTTCCGGTCAGATTGATCGCCGCGAGCATGTTGTAAAGCCACGACGTGCTGGTAATCCGCTCGGCCAGCCCGCCCTGACTCACCGAGGTACGCATATACTTTGCGCGCTGAAGACCAAGATTGATCTCGCCGATCGATCGCCAGCGGCCCTCGTACCCGATACCGGCGGCGTATTGCGTCACCTTGTCATGCCGTTGCGGGCGAAAGTTGAACTGCGGTTTGGGGAGTTGTGGAACGGCGCCGATCGTCGCCTTGCCGAGCGAGACCGAATCAGAACCTCCATAGCGGTTCCTACCCGTGCGGCCGCGGAACATCAGGTGCACCACGTTTGCACTCTTGGATCCGCGCCATTGCTTGCTGAGCCGCGCCTCGCCAGACCACGCGACGCGCCGCTGCTCAGGATTGGCGACGACGCTGTGATCCGCGACGCCGACGCTGTCGGTATTGCGAAAAAAGTCGGTGTGGCTGCGATTGAGAACCCATGTCGACCGGAATAGCCCCGCGCGAAGCGTCGTGTCGCCTCCCATATCGAACCGCGAGATAGCGCCATAGGCTTCCTGGTTGCGCTTCAGGTCTGCCCATTTCTGAACGAAGGTGCCCTTGCCGACTGTTGGCGGGAGACTGTTACCGGCAACGAATATGGTGGGCTTTGAATCCTCGACCCGCCAACTCCAGCTATAGAAGGGTATGAGTTCGAAGCGGCCGCTCGGACGCCAGCGGGGTATGATCGCGAAGTTGGCGAACAGGAAATCCTGCCCAGGGATATCGACGACATTCTTCACGGTCGTACCGGCGGCAAGGCCGAGGGTATCCCCAACGATTGGCATTTCGCCCTCAAGTTCCAGCGAAAATCGGCCGAAGGTGCCCCGCTCGGTGACGACACTGAGCGCCGTCTCGCCACCAGGCATGAGCATACGATAATCGACGATTCCCGTTGGGGCGGGAAAGGGATAGCCCAGCGCCGACATGCCGACGCGGACCGTGCTCCCCTGTTGGAGGCTGCTGTTGGGATTACCCTCTATGCTAGCATAGAGACCCTCGAGGCGGATATTGCCGGCATCTTCGGGGCTGAATCCGCGCACCTCCCGCGAATTGTAAAGGCCGATACTTTCCGACCCCACTGTAACCCCGAACGCGTCTTCGGCCGAAGTGACCGCATTGTCCTCTGTCCGCTGGGCCGATGCGGAGGTTGCCCAGCATGTCAGCAACAGTGCGTTGGCGGCACATGCGGTCCGGTCCGACCACCGTCTGTGCGATTTGTCGAAATGAAAATTCCGACGGTCAAACATCATCGATCACGCCCCTTTTCGTCAGGGTCAGTC
>JBFXHW010000045.1:0-13164 GCA_050176605.1 Sphingobium sp.
AGGTGTGGTCGCGAAGCGCGCCTCAACCTCAGCAAAGGTCGTGTCGTGAATGCCAGGTGGCAACACGGCCCAAGGGCAAGTGGAGCCCAGTTCGATCAAGTCCGGTATCATTAACACAACAATATAATTGTGTTTAAGGCCTGTCGAGTCTGTTTTTGTTCTCCTCCGGGACTAGGGACACTGCGGCTTCCCGGCGTGCCGCGAGCATAGGCCTGTGGGCAGCACAGGGTCAGTTCGATCTTTGAGGGAGGCGATATGCCGATTACGCACACTGACTACGTCTCGATCCTCAAATGGCGGCAAGGGCGCGCTCAATGTGATCTTCGCCGCTCTGATCTTTGTGGTTGCCGCCTACATGCTATGGCGCAGCGCAAACGCGATCTGGGGCTAAATCGAGAACGCGCGTCCCGCATCAGGTTCAACGCGGCGCCCTAATCGCCCTCTTCCCCGCCGTGCCCTTCCCGTCCTTCGCCCTCGTTCGGATCGCCACGGGCGCTGCGGTGGCAGCGAACGCAATTGTCGATGTTGCGGATCCCTTCTTCCTCATGCTCGGCTTTAATGCGCGCCTGTTCATGCTCATGGCAGCCATAGCAGGTGTAGCGCCGATAATTCTGGCCGGTGTGGCAAGTCACGCACGCCACTCGGTGATCTCCGTCGAGCAGGAAATACCGGCTGTGATCGAAGGTGGACGGCTTCCAGCCCGTGGGTTGATGGCATTGAGCGCACGGCAGATCGAGACCCTTGTGCTGTGCGTCCCGTGGCGCCTGGTGACAGGACTGGCATTGGCCGCGCATCACCGGCGTCAGCAGTGCATGATCGAAAGTTTTGGAGGATTCCTCGGTCAGGCGCGGAGCGGGGTGGTCGCTGTGGCAGGCGAGACAGTTCTTCTCCGTCAGTACCTGATGGAACGGCGGGATGGGCCGCTCATGCTTGATGGGCAGGCCCCTGGTCGTGCGCTTGCCGATGTCGGCCACCTTGTGACAGGCGATGCATCGGTCCGCCGACACGCCCTGGAAGGGAACGTGACAGGCAAAGCAGTCGCTTTCGAGCGCCGCGTGCGCCGGTCGGAGGTTGCCGGGGCTGACCATTTCGTGTGGCCAGAGGAAGGCTGCAGCAATCGCCGCGACGAGAAACAGACCGATCGCCGTCCAGAGCCAGCGGCGGGTCATCGCCAGCTCCAGAACAGGAAGACGGCGACGATGTGCGCCAGGGCCAGAACCGCGAAAGCGAGCGCAATGGGCAAGTGAACCTTGCGCCATTGCTTCACCAGGTCGAAGGCGAGGCTGTCCCAATAGAGTTCGAGCTCTATCTCCTCGCTTTGCGCCCCGGCCTCGCGCATTTGGGTTCGCGCCTCGCGGAGCCAGCGCTGCGCGCGCTGAAGCAGATATTTGCCGGTCAGGCCGCTGGTGACGTTGATCAGCATGGCGACCAACGCCAGCCAGGCGAGCACCGCGTTGAAATGAATTCCGGCGTGCACGAGGACGAGCAACGATCCCGCCCATCCCATCCGCTCGTGCAGCCTCAGGTACTTGATGGGGTTGCCGCTGCGGATGATCTTGCGCTTGCGCAGCGAATGGCCGAACGAGCCCAGGATCAGCAATACGCCCGGAATGCCGAGCCATCGGCCAATCCAGACTGCATCGACCAGATGCAGTACGGCATCAAGCAGCAGGGCCGCGCCGAGAAGGACCGCCAACGAGGCATAGAAGGGCAGGATCTCCCGGACGAGGAGACTGCCCTTCATGGATCAGAGGCTTGCAATGACGCGCGAGAGCTTTTCGCGCACCGCCATGGCCGCCTCCTTGAGACGCGGATTGTCGATCGTCCGCATCGAGGCGACGGGATCGATGGCCGCCACCTCGATCCTCCCCGGGACAGGTTGCTGGACGACGACGTTGCACGGTAGCATCGTGCCGACTTTGTCCTCGAGTTGCAGCGCCTCATAGGCCAGCTTCGGATTGCAGGCGCCGAGGATGACGTAAGGGCGAAAATCCTGATCCAGCTTCGCCTTCATCGTCTCGCGCACGTCGATCCGGGTCAGCACGCCGAAGCCTTCCTCCTTGAGGGCGGCCTCGACCCGAGCAACGGTTGCCTCGAAACCCGCATCTAGCGAGGTAGCCATATAGTAGGTCATTGACCGGCCCTTCCGATTCCCGCTTGAACCTCGGCCAGCGTGGCAGTGTTGGTCGAACAAGTCGACTTAACATCTCGCCAGCGCCCGCCGGTCAATCCCAATATACCTAATGCCGCGCCGGACTGAATTGTTTGATGCGGGTCAAGCCACGCGCCGCGCCGAGGGGATCCCATAAGCGATCGCGCCAGGATTGCGCCCTCGGATAATTCCGGACGCGTGTCGGCGCGAGGTCATGCTACCTGTCCCCGCCAAGTCCCTCACGCAAGGTTCGATGCATGGTTCACTCGCGCCAGAACAGGCACACGGGTCTTTCAGCTTCACAGGCCCGTGAGCGGTTCGACTACGACGGTCCCAACGAGCTTCCGAGAAAAGATAAGCGCACGCCCCTGCGCATAGCCCTCGAAGTGCTGCGCGAACCGATGCTGGCGATGCTCCTGGCAGCCGGCGGCATCTATCTACTGCTGGGCGACCGGACGGAGGCGCTCGTCCTGCTGCTGTTCGCGGGCCTCTCGATCGTCATCACCATCGTCCAGGAAGCCAGGACCGAGAACGTGCTCGAGGCGCTGCGCGATCTGTCCGCGCCGCGCGCGCTGGTCATCCGCGATGGCGAGACGATACGCATTCCCGGCCGCGAAGTGGTGGAAGGCGATATCCTCGTCGTCGAACAGGGCGATCGGGTACCTGCCGATGCCCTGTTGCTCGAAGCGCGGGAACTGCAGGCGGACGAGTCGCTGCTGACCGGCGAATCGGTACCGGTCAGCAAGCGCGCGGTCCAGGAAAGCGAAGCGCCTCATGGTGAACCGGGGGGCGACGACCGGCCGGAGGTGTTCTCCGGTTCGATCGTCACGCGCGGCAGCGGCATCGCGCAGGTGCTCGCCACGGGGCCGCGCAGCCGCATCGGCCAGATCGGCCGCTCGCTGGAAACGCTGGAAACCGAAGTCCCGCACCTCAAGCGGGAAACGTCGCGGATCGTCGGCCTCTGTGCGGCAGGCGGCATGGCCGTCGCGCTGATCGTCGTGCTGCTCTATGGCCTGCTTCGCGGCGGTTGGCTCGATGCCTTCCTCGCCGGCATCGCGACGGCCATGTCTCTCCTGCCCGAAGAGTTCCCGGTCGTCCTCACCATTTTCCTGGCGATGGGCGCATGGCGCATCGCGCAGGTGGGTGTTCTGACGCGCCGAACGGCGGCAATCGAGGCCATGGGCGCGGCGACCGTCCTGTGCACCGACAAGACGGGTACGCTAACGCAGAACCGCATGACCGTGGCCGAGCTCTGGCTCCCCTCGGGCGAGCAGGCCGCGACCGCGGAGGGCTTCTCCGCCCCCAGCTATCAGGCGCTGCTGGAAGCTTCCGCTCTGGCGAGCGCGCCGGTGCCGGTCGATCCCATGGAGGTCGCCTTCCATTCCGCCGCACGTGAGGTAGGCATCGCTCCGGGCGAGGGGCGGGAACTCGTCCGCAGCTACGGGCTTCGCCCCGACCTGCTGGCCATGTCGAACATATGGCAGCCGCAGAATGGCGAGGGTTCGCTGATCGTCGCCGCCAAAGGTGCGCCCGAGGCGATCGCGCGGCTGTGCCGTCTCGATGGCGAGGCGCTGAGGCGGTTGGAGGACACGGCGCAGGCCATGGCGGCGCGCGGTATCCGCGTTCTCGGCGTTGCCTCGGCCGAGGCCGGCGATGGCGATACCGACAAGGCGCACGAAGCGCACGAATTCCGCCTGCTCGGTCTTGCCGGGCTGGCCGATCCCCTGCGCGCGGGCGTCGCCGAGGCGGTCGCACAATGCCGCTCGGCCGGCGTCCGCGTGGTAATGATCACCGGCGATTACGCCGCGACCGCTCGGGCCATCGCCGATCAGGCGGGAATCGAAAGCGGCACGCTCATGACGGGCGCGGAAGTGGCGGCCCTTTCGGATGAAGCTCTTGCCGCGCACGCGGGAAGCGTCGCCATTTTCGCGCGCACCATGCCCGAGCAGAAGTTGCGCATCGTCTCGGCCTTGAAGGCCGCGGGCGAAGTGGTCGCGATGACCGGAGACGGCGTCAACGATGCGCCTGCTCTCAAGGCCGCCCATATCGGTATCGCCATGGGCAAGCGCGGCACCGACGTCGCCCGCGAGGCCGCCGCGATCGTCTTGGTCGATGACGACTTCGGCGCGATCGTCGCCGCCATCCGGGTCGGCCGGCGCATCTACGACAACATCCGCAAGGCGCTGGGTTTCATCTTCGGCGTGCACGTCCCCATCGCGGGCCTCGCGATCCTGCCGCTGGCGCTCGGCATGCCGGTCATCTTGGGGCCGCTGCAGATCGCCCTCCTGGAGATGGTGATCGATCCGATATGCGCGCTGGTATTCGAGGCGGAACGCGAGGAGAGCCGCCTCATGGAGCGGCCGCCCCGCGATCCGAAGGAGCGGCTGTTTTCAGCCGCCATCGTCACGCGCGGCATCGTCCAGGGGGGGCTGGCGCTCGCGCTCATCGGCGCGCTTTACCTGAGTGCGAGCCACTTCGGCGTCGCTGCGGACCAGTTGCGCACGCTCAGCTTCTTTGCGCTGCTGGCAGCGATTCTGGCGCTGGTCCTGGCGAACCGATCCTTCAGCACGTCGCTCAGTCACGCCCTGGTGCGGCACAACATCGTGTTCCGCTATGTGCTGGCCTTGGTCCTGGGAGGCGCAGCCCTGATCCTGAACGTTGCGCCGATCCGGCACACGCTCGGATTCGCTCCGCTCGGCCCCCTGCAACTCGGGCTCGCAGCGCTGGCCGGCGTCGTCCTGTTGGTCGCCTGCGAATTGACCAAGAGCGCGGTTCAGGAAGTGCACCGCACTTCCTGAACCGCGGCCGATGGCGGCAGTCCCTCACTGCGCGGCGACCGTCGTCCCGATAGCGGCACTACGGGGTTCGGGAAATTGCAGCCGAAGCTCCCGCATCTCGGGCATCGTGACCAGCGAGCCGCCATGAGCCCGCATGATCTGATCGACGATCGAAAGGCCCAGGCCCGCACCCGACCGGCTCGAATTCTCGGCCCGGGCATGACGATGGACGAGCCTGTCGAGTTCCTCAGTCGAGAGGCCCGGTCCCTCGTCGCGAATGCGCAGGCACGAGCCGGGCCCGGCGGAGACGAGCACCGTTCCGCCCGCGGGCGTCACCCTCAGAGCGTTTTCGATCAGGTTGCGGATCGCCGCCTGGATCGCCTCGCGCCAACCCTCGGCGGGCGCGCGCGCCTCGACGCCTTCGAAGGCAACCTGTTTGCCTTGCACTATCGCGGTGGGAGCGAGCGCGGCCACGCATTCCCGGGCGATCATGGCGAGATCTTGAATTTCGCGCGGAATATCGGTGGTCTCGACCGCCTTGATCTGTGCCAGCAGGAGCAGTTGGTCGATGAGCCGCTGCATCGATTGCAGGTCGCCGGAGAGACGGTTCTTGGCCTCGCCGCCGATCTCGGCGAGTTCGAGGCGGGCAAGGGCAAGGGGCGTGCGCAGTTCGTGCGCCACGTCGGCGGCGAAGGCTTCCTGCTGCGCGGCGGACCTGTCGAGGCGTTCCAGCAAATCGTTCAGGGCGTCCGCAAAGGGCTGCGCTTCGTCCGGAAAATTCCCGACGTCCAGGCGAAAGCCCCGTTCCCCGCCCCTGGTCTCGTCGATTTCCTTCGCCGCATTCTCGAGCGGGAGAAGTGCGTGGCGCACGACGATGATCATGGCCAATGCCGTCGGGATCACGAACAGCAGCGCCGGAAGAACGACATGCTCGAAGACCTCGTGCCAGGCCTTCCGGGCGGCTTCGCCCGTCGTGAGGTCGCTGTAGCCGAGATGGTAGTCGACGAAGACGGCCGCGAGCAGCAGCAGGCTGCTGCACAGACCGACGCCGCCGAGCCCCAGGAGCAGCCGTTTGTAGATAGAGCGCCCCTTGCGCATGGCTACCGCACCATCAGCATGTAACCGACGCCCCGAACCGTATGGAGCCGGCCGGTCTCGCCATGCTCTTCGAGCTTGCGGCGAAGGCGGGAAACGACCGCATCGATCGCGTTAGGAGTGACGGGATCATTGAAGCCGTAGAGCGCCTCCTCGATCGTGCCGCGCTGGATCACCGTGCCTTCGCGGCGCATGAGAAGCTCAAGCAGATCGGCTTCACGCCTGGAGAGGTCGAGCGCGGCACCGTTGATGCTGCCCGTGCGCGAGGCGGTATCGAAGGTCATAGCGCCAATGGCCATGACCGTCGGCGCGCGGTTGCCGGGTCGGCGCAGCAGGGCCCGGAGGCGCGCGGCGATCTCTTCTACCTCGGCCGGTTTGACGAGATAGTCGTCCGCGCCGGCGTCGAGCCCGGCAATGCGATCGCCCAGAGCGCCGCGTGCGGTCAGGATGAGAGCCGGCATCATGCGACCACCACGCCTTGCCCGCGATAGCCAAGCAAGCCCGTCGCCGTCGGGCATACCGAGATCGAGAATGACGGCGTCGTAGTCGGCGGCGGCGACGCAATCATCTGCCTCGCCAAGCGAGACCGCCGTGTCGCAGGCGTAGCCCTGTCGGTCCAGCCCGGTCGCGATGAGCCCTGCCAGGCGCTCGTTATCCTCGATGATCAGAAGGCGCATATCGGAACGGCATTAGCCGGACATGGTTCCAGACCCAATAGCGCGACCTCAATCACGGTCCTCCTTCTGCTCGTTCTCCGCGCCTTCGTTCTGTGCGCCGGCCTCCGCCCCCTGGCCCCCTTCGCCACCCTCGCGCTCGGCGGCCTCGCGCTGCTGCAGGGTGAAAGCCTTGGGATCGAGGGCACGAATTCCCGCGACGGCGGCGCCCGAGACGGCGAGGGCGAGCAGGAAGGCGGCCGGGCCGGCTCGGCGGACGCCCCGAACCTCCGGATGATCGGCCGTCTTCTTCCTGCCGGTCACCATGGCGCGGACAAGGTTTTCCCGCGAGAGGATCGAGGTCGCGAACACCGCCGCAACGTGGACGCCGATGAGCCCGAGCAGGGACCAGGCGATGACTTCGTGGAGATCTTCCTCGCCGCCCTGCAGCGCGATCCATCCGGTCGCGACGACGGCCGCGACGCCGCCGACCATCAGGAGCACCGCCATGCCGCCCGCTGGATTGTGCCCGACGGTGCGCTCCGCCCGGCCCGAGGCGAGGCCCTTGAGGTGCGAGAAGGCATGCGCGGGACGGATGAATCCGGCGAAGCGGGCGTGTTCGCCGCCGACGAAACCCCAGACGAGACGGAAGACGATCAGCACGGCGGCGACCCAGCCCGAGACCATGTGCCATCCGGCGAGCGGGCCCTCCCCTTCCGAGGACAGGAAGGCCACCGCGATCGCTGCCACCAGCAGCCAGTGGAACAGCCGCAGGGGGAGATCCCACACGGTAAACGTAGGTTTGTTCGAGAGGCTTGGAGTCTGGGCATTCATGGCTTGCATCCTTGAGGGGAAGTCGAGGGCGGGCCGGGGGCAAACGGCCCGCCCTCGAAGAGCCGGCTGCGTCAGTCGACGGGCCGGGCAGACGTTCCGGTTACGGGGGGGAGGACCGGAACGCTGGTCTTGGGTTGATCGCCGGTAAGGGTTTGGAGGAACGCCACGACGTCGGCGATTTCCCGCTGCGAGAGCGTCTTGCCGAGCTGGTTCCTGGCCATGACCGCCACGGCTTCGTCGAGGTTCCAGACCTTGCCCGTGTGGAAATAGGGCGCGGTCAGCGCGATGTTGCGCAAGGTCGGGACCTTGTAGGCATAGCGGTCCGCTTCGTCCTTGGTGATCGCAAAACGGCCGAGGTCGCCGGGGGGAAGCAGATCCGCGGGCGGCGCCGAGGCGATGCCGAACCTGGCGTACATCGCGCCGCCCATGTTGACGCCGCCGTGGCAGGCCGCGCAGCCGTTATCCATGAAGGATTTGAGACCGCGGCGCTCCGTTTCGCCGAGCGCCTTGCTGTCGCCCCTGAGGAAGCGATCGAACGGCGCATTGGGCGTCACCAGTGTCGCCTCGTAAGTGGCGATCGCGGTCTGGACGTTCGCCGCCCGGATCGGGTCCTTGTCGCCTGGGAAGGCTTTGGCGAACAGGTCGGCGTAGCCGGCAATGCTCTTGAGCGTGGGAATGACCTGTTCGGCCGGCATAGCCATTTCGATGGGGTTGGAAATCGGCCCGCCGGCCTGCTCGGTCAAGTCCTTTGCCCGCCCGTCCCAGAATTGGGCCGTATTGTAGACGGCGTTGAGCACGGTCGGCGCATTGCGACCGCCGTGCTGCCAGCGATGACCGAGCGAGGTCGATCGCGCATCGCCGCCGCCGAGCCCCATGTTGTGGCAGCCTGCGCAGGCGATCGTGTGGCTCGCCGACAGGCGCGGATCGAAATAGAGTGCGGTGCCGAGCGCGACGAGTTCGGGGGTCGAGGTCACGCCCGCGACTTTGCCAGGCCTCTCCGGCAGCGGCTGAAACTGCTCGCGCGCGGCCAGGATCAGGGGATCGCTGGTCGACGCCAGCGCGTCGCTCTTCTCATTCGTATTGGAAGCATTGCAACCGGCGAGCGAGAGGCCAGCCGTTGCGATCAAGGTCAAGACGAGCTTGTTCACCATACATCCCCGCTGAAATCACGGGGATGGGCTAGGCTGCGTACCTGACCAGTTTCTGACGGGCTCGGGCACACCACGATCGCAAATTTTTAAGCGGCCGACGGCAATGGTCACATCGCCTCAGCTTCGATCGTTCCGGTCGGGCTTTCTGCGCAAGAGCTTCTCACAGTCGATGCGCGTAAAGACGATCAGCAAGGCGATCATGACGACCTGAAAGCCAACGCCCCATGGGCTTGTGAGTGCATCGGTAAAGGCGTCGCCGACGTTCGAATTGCGGATGCTTTTGGCCGAAGCCGCATAGATCGAATAGGACACCGTGCACCCGACGAAAAACGCGGCCGTAAAGCCGAGCAGTCGCACGCCCGCCAGACCAGCCGCTTCGAAAAGTTGTGCCGACGGCAGCGGCGAGAGAACGAAAAGACCGAGTGCGAGCATGACGTTGCGCCGGCGCGCTTCCAGCGCGGCACCGGCCGCCGCGAGATTGCGCCTCTGTCGTTCCGGCAGATGACCGTTCAGCCGTCTGAAGCCATGGGCGAGCAGGAATCGCCCCAATGCCGCGGCCGATGCGCTCACGAGGACGATCCACACAACTGGCAGGTCGCTGTTCAATCCATAGATGGCGATGATCGACTAGGTGGGAGGCCTGAAGGCCGGCATGAGATTTACACCCAGCACGACCAGGAACAGGATAAGATAGTCGTTCAATGGCGCTCCTCGCGGCACGTTCGGTGCATCAAATCAGATGCTCGTTCCGACGAGCCGCCCGATGCCCGCGGTCAGCGCCATGGCGAGCGCGCCCCAGAAGACCACGCGCACAACAGGTTTCACAGGGTGAGCGCCGCCGGCAACCGCGCCGATCCAGCCGAGGATGGCCAGAAACAACAGCGAGCCCGCCGCTTCACCCACAACGACCAGCGCGGCCGGGAGGAATGCCGCCAATAGCAGCGGCAGCAACGCGCCCGCGCTGAAAGTCCCGGCTGATGTGAAAGCCGCGGTCACCGGACGCGCTGCCGTCATCTCGGTGATGTGCAACTCGTCCCGGGCATGGGCGCCGATCGCGTCGAAATCCATCATTTGCCGCGCCACCCGACGCGCAGTTTCCGCATCAACGCCCCGTTCCGTATAGAATCCGGCCAGTTCCGCCAGTTCGGCATCGGGATTCGCCGCGAGTTCCCGCTTCTCGCGGGCAAGATCGGACCGCTCCGTATCGGACTGCGAACTGACTGAGACATATTCCCCGGCAGCCATCGACATCGCGCCGGCGACGAGGCCGGCGATCCCGGAAACCAGAATGCCAGATCGGGGTGAGCCGGATGCAGCGACACCCATGATAAGGCTGGCCGTCGACACGATGCCATCATTGGCGCCGAGAACGGCTGCGCGCAGCCAGCCGATACGGGAAACCAAATGAACTTCACGATGACTTCTCATGACATTCGCCAATCCGCTGTGCCGGGAGCCAGCTCCAGTGCATGGTGATGTGACAGATCGTTTTCGGCCTGGATCATTCTGGCGAGCGATTTCAGCCCGGCGAGAGTCTCGTATTCAAATGACATCGCAGGTCTCCGTCAGCTTCGGACCGGCGTCGCCTGCTGCCGCCCCCAAAGCCGCGAGAACGCGATGGGTGGTTCGTGAGTTGCAGTGCCATTCTGGCTTCGCTGTTGCAGGCGGCAGGCCTCTGCTGGAGGCTGGCGGCGAGTTTGCATTGGTCGCTATGGCAAGTCAACGGCAGCTACCTGTCGTGTCCGAAATTCGTCTACATTTTTCGGACAGAGGTCAGTTGGATCATGTCCGAAATCATGCTACATATTTCGGACATGGACAAAGTGCCTTCCGGACTGAAAGCGCAGATCCTCGACCGTGTCAGCCGGGGAGCGGCGAATGCTGTCTGGACGCCTGCTGATTTCCTCGACCTTGCCAGCCGCGATGCGGTCGACAAGACTCTCCAGCGGTTGGTGAAATGGGGCGAACTGCGCCGGATCGATCGCGGACTCTATGACAAGCCGCAGTTCAACAGCCTGACCCGGCAGGACAGCGCACCCGATCCGCGGGCGGTCATCGATGCTGTCGCGCGCCGTGACCAGATTCGTGTGCTGGTCGATGGCATGACCGCGGCCAACGATCTCGGCTTCACCAATGCCGTGCCGGCCAGGATCGTCGTACACAGCGAGGCACGGCAGAAGTCCATCAAGCTCGACAATCTTACGATCACCTTCAAGCAGACCGCCGCCAGCAAGCTGTTCTGGGCTGGACGTCCGGCTATGCGGATAGTCCAGGCCCTTCACTGGCTGCGCGACACCATGTCAGGGGATGACGCCAGCCATTGGCGCGGCCGGCTGGTCTCCCTCCTGACCGATCCTCGCCACGGCGCGACATTGCGGGCCGATCTTGCCGATGGCATGACCACTCTACCTTCCTGGATGCAGGATATGCTGCGACCGCTGGTGACCAGCGAGAAGCCCCCGGTATGAATGCAGGGTTCGACGAAATCCTGCGCGCGGACGCACAAACCCGCAGCGGGCTGTTCACCGCGACAGCCCAGCGCCTCGGGACGACGCCACAGAATGTGGAGAAGGACTTCTGGTTTTGCTGGACGCTGGACGCCCTGTTCAACGGATTGGGGGAAGGGCCACGTCTGCTATTCAAGGGCGGCACCTCGCTCTCCAAGGCATTCGGTCTGATCGAGCGCTTTTCCGAAGACATCGATGTGACGGTTTTTCGCGACGATCTGGGACTGCCGGCGTCCGTTGAAGAACTGGCGGCTCTCAGCGGCAAGAAGCGCGCTGCGGCGCTCGATGCAATCAGGGATGCCTGCGAAGCCTATATCAACGGACCATTGACAGAACGCCTCGCAGGTCTTTGCGCCGAGACCTGCGCGCGCACTGGTCTCGACAAAGATGCCCTCCGCATCGAGCCGGACGCGCTCGACCGGCAGACGCTTTTGCTTGTCTATTCCAGCGTCACGCCGACCGATGCCTATATCGCCAAGTCGGTGAAGATCGAATCCGGCGCCAAATCGGCGCTCGATCCCAACTCACTCCGGACGATCACACCCTATGTCGATGCCGATGTTCCGGGCATCGATCTGGCTGTTCCGGGCATCACCGTGGTCGATGCGGAGCGGACATTCTGGGACAAAGTCGTGATCGTCCACGGGTTGCGGCGATGGTATGAAATCCGCGGTCAGTTGCGCGGCAACGGCAAGCGCATTTCTCGCCATTACTAGACCTTTTTCGACTGATCCGGTCCGAGGCCGGCCAGGCAGCGATGGCGAACCGGGCACTGGGCGAAGACTGCGTTGCGCATGCCCGCATGTTCTTCAATCGCCCGGACTTCGATCTGGCTTCCGCGCGAGCCCCGACTTTTGCATTGTGCCCAGAAGGAGGGATGATCGATGACCTGCGCCAGGACTACCGAGCGATGAGCGCCATGATCTTCGGCGAGCCGCCGCGCTTTGATGAAGTCGTCGAAGCGATTGCCGAACTTCAAAATTCCTTGAACGCTGCCGCATGAAGGGGATCCTTCAGCGCCTGTTCGGTAGCAGCGGCCCGAGCCACAACAGCGCGGTCCGGACAGAGATCGCCGATCGGCTCGAGATCAAGCCCTTCGGCCACGGCCTGGTCAAGATCCCGGCGCTCGACTTCTTCGGCCCTCATGCAGCATCACCGAATGGCAGATTCCATCTCATCTGGCTGGACAGGAACCCCGAGGGCACGGTCGGTGGCTACCGGTACGAGGGCCATGGAATCTGGACGCTGCTGACCGACAATGGCGCGACACTTGCCACAGGTCGTCTCGAACGACCGCAGGACGGTCACGTCGCCGACACAGGCTCGTTCATCCTGAGCGACTGGATGTTCGGAGACGGATTGAATGGTCGGCTCGTCGCTTTCCGGGCCGACGGAAAAAAGCTCGTCGAGCGCCAATTTTCGGCGAACCTGGCGAGTAGCGGTCTGTCGAGTGACGGCCGGTTTGCGATCTGCCAGACCGCCAATGCCCCGGGCAGCCCTGACAGTTGCCGCTACTTTCTCTTCGACCTTGATGAGGGTCAGGAGATCGCGAACTGGGAACAGGAAACCGGCTGGGCGAGCTCCTACGAGTTCGAACCAGCCAATCGGCGCGCCTATCTGATCGGCAATGACGATGAACGCGTCGGCTACGACTTCGACGGGGCGATGATTGATCGCGAGGGCTGGCAGCGCGGCCGCATATCCGCCGGTGACATCGAAGTCATGCGGTCGGTTATCGAGTCTGACGGCGGTAACCCTTCACCGGAACTACGCGCAACCATCCTTGCAGGCCTCGATGTTGCCATTGCGAGCGGTGAAGTCTGGAAGCAAGCGAGAGCACTCCGCCTCCGGGGCGAGTTGCACGAGCAAGCAGGCGAAATCGATGCCGCAATCGAGGCCTATGACAAGGCGCTTTCGATCGATCCGCAGGTCGGCGTTTCGAGGAAGCTCGCGAAGCTGCAGCGTTCGACAATGCCCAAGGGCGCCAAGGGCGCG
>JBFXHW010000046.1:0-13118 GCA_050176605.1 Sphingobium sp.
GGCCCCTGTCGCGCGGCAAGGGCGCGGTTGATCGCCCACGCCGTGTCCGTGCCCCCGGTAAAGGCCACTCCATCCACGCCGGGATGGCCGGTGAGCATCGGCCCGACCGTGGCGCCGTCGCCGGGCAGCAAGGCCAGCAGATCGGGATCGAGGCCCGCATGGTGGAACAGCCCGACGGCGCGCGCCGCCACCAGCGGCGTCTGCTCGGCGGGCTTGGCCAGCACGCCGTTGCCCGCGGCCAGCGCGGCGGCGATCTGACCCGTGAAAATGGCGAGCGGGAAATTCCAGGGCGATATGCATATGAACACGCCCCGCCCGCGAAGTTCCAGCCCATTGGTCTCGCCGACGGGACCGGTCAGCACGTCCAGCCCGCCAAACTGCCGCTCGGCCAGCATCGCATAATAGCGGCAGAAGTCTATCGCCTCGCGCACCTCGGCGACTCCGTCATTCAGCGTCTTGCCTGCCTCGCGCGACAGCAGCGCAACAAGGCCGTCCATGTCGGCCTGAAGCGCATCGCCCATGGCGCGGAGGACCTTCGCGCGGGCACCTCCACCGGACATGTCCCAGCGCGGCTGGGCAGCACGCGCCCGCGCGACCGCCTCATCGACATGCGCCGCGCCGGTTACATAGACCGCCCCTACCTCCGCTCCGTCGACCGGACTGCGAACCGGCTCCCTTGGACCGTCAGCCTTCAGCTTTCCACCAATTATCGGGCCGGATACATGGCTCTCGCCATCGCAGGCGGCACGGTGATGCGCGATGATCTCGCGCTCCATCGCGATGCTGTAGTCGCGCCCCGTAGGGTTCAGCCGCGCCGCGCCATAGATCTGCGCGGGGGGCGCAATGCGCGGGTGCCGATCCGGCTGCGCCTCGACCTTCGCGACCGGATCGGCGACGAGATCACGCGCCGGAACATCGTCATCAAGCAGGGCATGGACGAAGCTGGTGTTCGCGCCATTCTCCAGCAGGCGGCGAACCAGATAGGGCAGCAGTTCCTCATGCCCGCCCACCGGCGCATAGGCGCGCAGCGATAGCTTGCCGTACCGCTCCTCCGCGGCGTCATAAAGCGCCTCGCCCATGCCGTGGAGCCGCTGATGCTCGATGGCAACGCCGCTTTCCGCCGCCATAGCGCGCACGCTGGCAAGCGTATGCGCATTGTGCGTGGCAAATTGCGGATAGAGTGCTGGCGCCGCATCGATCAGTGCACGCGCGCAGACGAGATAGGAAAGGTCGGTAGCCGCCTTGGTCGTGAACACCGGATAGTCGGGCCGCCCGGCAACCTGCGCGCGCTTTACCTCGCTGTCCCAATAGGCACCCTTGACCAGCCGGACCATGATGCGCCGACCGCTGGACCGCGCGAGCTTCTCCAGTTCGCCGATCACGGCAAGGCCGCGCTTCTGATAGGCCTGGACCACGATGCCGAGGCCGGTCCATCCGGCGAGTTCCGGCGCATGAGCCAGACGCTCGAACAGCTTGAGCGATATGACGAGGCGATCGGCCTCTTCCGCATCGATCGCGAAATTGAGGTCGTGACGCGCGGCGATGGTCGCGAGCCGCAATATGCGGGGATAAAGTTCATCCCACACCCGCGCCTCCTGCACCGCCTCATAGCGCGGCGACAGCGCGGAAAGCTTCACCGAAACGCCATGGCCTGCCTCCGGGCCCGCACCCTTCGCCGCCTTGCCCACAGCCTCGATCGCTTCGGCATAGATGCGTTCATAGCGTTCGGCGTCGGCACCGGTGCGCGCGCCCTCGCCCAACATGTCGAAAGAGCAGAGCATATCCTCCTTCGCCGCGCGTTTCAGCGCCGCCTGGATATTTCGACCGAGCACGAACTGTTCGCCCATGATGCGTACCGCCGTCATCACAGCCTGACGCACCACCGGTTCGCCCACACGCCGGGTCAGGCGCATCAGCCAGCCCGCCAGATCCTTCTTCGGCTCTTCGCCGACATCCACGATCCGCCCCGTGAGCATCAGGCCCCAGGTCGAGGCGTTCACGAACAGGCTTTCGGACTTGCCGAAATGGCTGGCCCAGTCCGCCGACCCGATCTTTTCTGCGATCAGTCGGTCGCGGGTGGCGGCGTCTGGCGTGCGCAGCAGCGCCTCGGCAAGGCACATGAGCGCCAGTCCCTCCTGCGTACCCAGCGAAAATTCGGAAAGAAAGCTCTCGACCACGCCCTGCCGGCCCTTGGCCTGCTGGCGCGTCGCCTCGACCAGCGCCGCAGCCTCAGCCACGACCGTTTCGCGCTGCTGCCTGTTCAGCACCTGCGCCGAAAGCAGCGACGACACGGCTTCCGCCTCGTCACGATATTTGCCCGCATCGAGCGCATCCCAATCCAGAACAGCACCGGCCATGATCGACTCCTTCCGAGCCTCGCATTCTATCATGGCGAACAAAGTCTCTTCGACTTTTATTGACATTTTTCATTATAAATTAGACTATAATTTTGACGATATTCAGGATAATAGATACATGAATTACGATTTTTCAGTCGATCTGGATGAATTTGATCGTCGCATAGTGGCCGCTCTCGCGGCCGACGGCCGCATGACGGTGACCGATCTGGCCAAGCAGGTGGGTCTTTCCAAGACGCCCTGCCAGATCCGCCTGAAGCGGCTGATCGACGCGGGCGTCATTCGCGGCTTTCGCGCCATTCTCGATCCCGCAAAGCTGGGTATGGATCATGTCGCCTTCACCGAGGTGAAGCTGTCCGACACGCGCGAGGCCGCGCTCGACGAATTCAATCGGGCCGTCATGCGCATTCCGGAGGTCGAGGAATGTCACATGATCGCCAGCAGCTTCGACTATCTGCTGAAGGTGCGCACAGCCGACATCCGCCGATATCGCATCGTGCTGGGCGAGAAGATTTCGGCCCTTCCCCATATCGCGAGCACCTCGACCTTTGTCGCGATGCAAACGGTGAAGGAACGCTAGCCTACGCTGATCTGCCGCAGGCCGCTGTCCGCTGTCTTCAAGGCCTCCTCTTGCCCTGCGATCGCATGACGGATCGCCAGCATTGCCATATAGGGCGCGCAGAAGAAGCGGAGCGAAAGACTCGCCGCTCCCAGGAAGGCCAGCAGCGCAAGTTCGCCGCCGAGAATGCCGGCACCGGCCAGCGCCAGCAGTCCCATGAACAGGCTGACGGCACCCAGGATCGTTTCCGGCATGGCGGACGCGAACGGCGACTCCCCGGTTGCACGCACGGCAAATTTGGGCGTGCGCCGCCACGCCAGCGGCTTGCTCGAAAGGCCTGCGACGCCCGCCACCAGCACGGTATAGAACAGCGAAGCGCGCGCGATCTCGCCCCGCACCATATCGCCGATCCGGCTGCACCCGGCGAGGCGATAGCGGTGCAGCGTCCGCACGAACGCGGTCGCTCCGCCCAGTAACAGCATCAGCCAGCTCACATTGGGGATGTCGATCGGCTCCATGCTGCGCGTCAGCAGGGCGACGGAAAGCGCCGCCATACCGAACAGCGCGCAGATCATCCCGAACAGCGTCTTGAGCGGAGCGGCGCACCGCAGGATCTCGAGGATCTTGGTCCATCCGGGCAGACGCGGCGCAAGCGGCGCAGGCAGGAACAGCCGCCAATAGCGGCGGAGCTGTTGCACCGGCCCCGCGGTCCAGCGGAAGCGCTGCTTCTTGTAATCGTCGAAGGTCTCGGGAATCAGGCCGCGCCCGAATGTCTCGCCGAGATAGAAGCCATGATATCCGGCGACGCGCAGCCGGACCGACACTTCCGAATCCTCGGTAAGGCACCATTCCGCCCAGCCGCCGATCTTGCGCAGCGCGTCGGCGCGCAGCAGACACATCGTGCCAATAGTGAAGGCCCCGCCATATTCGCCCACGCCAGGCATATCGACCTTGTTGTTGGGCATATATTCCCAATGGCAGGCGCTCAGATAGCGGCTGCCCTCATAATCGCGATAATCGTGCGGCGTCTGGACATAGGCGATTGCCGGATCGTCGAAGAACGAAACGAGCCGCGAGAGAAAATCGGGCCGCGCCAGATAGTCGGCATCGACGACGGCAACGATGTCCGCATCGGGCGCCATGACTTCCAGGCAGAAATTGAGAGCGCCGGCCTTCGCGCCGGGCAAAGGCGATACATGGAAGAAGCGGAACACTTCGCGGCCAAGCCGCTTGTTGAGCCGCGCGCTATGCTCTTCCAGCGGCCGCCACAGCGCCTCGTCCTTGGTGTTGTTGTCGCAGACCAGAACCTCGAAAGCGTCATATCGCTGAGCCGCGAGCCGATCCATCGTCGCCATGACGACCTCGGGGGGTTCGGCATAGCAGGGAAGCTGAAGAGATACCTTGTACCGGTCGCGGGTTTCGAGCGCGTACGGGGCCTCTGTGGGACGCCGCCACTGTTCGTGCGTCATCACCGCCTCGCGTGCGAACCGCTCCGCGAAGCCCAGCCCGAATCCGATCAGCGACGACGCGATGCCGGCCAGGGCAAGCCCCTCGACCCATATCGGCAGTCCGGCCTCGGAAACGAACAGATAGGCCCATGTCGCCGACACGACGAGAGCGATGGGTTGAACCGTCAGCCACAATATGCCCGGCATGCTCAACCTGTCCGACCAGTAACGCAGCGCCGCTGCCACCACCAGCACCAGCGCCGCGACCGGCAGTTGCTCGGCAAACAAGCCGGTCAGCAGGATGCTGCCCGCAAGCGCCGCGGTCCATGCGCCGAAGAACTCCACCACTTCATCGGAGGCGGGGCGGGCAATCCTGTGGGGTGCGGAAACGGCTCTTGTGGCCAGCAGCGCGGAGAACAGCGCCACAAGCGCAAGAAAAACCATCGACGAATCGAACGACGCGCGGGCTAATTCCATCTATTTTCCCTTGTTTCGGACAGGGTACAGCGATCCAGCCCGAGGCCCTAAGGAAAATCGTTAACGCGCGGCAAGACAGATGGGTCCAACCGATCGCCTGAAGGGACAAACGGATGACCGGCCGCAAAACTTCAGGGGTGAATCAGGCGGCGGCGCTGCCTTCGCCGTCCTTCCGGTCGGCGGACGCGCGAGATTTTCTCGATTCCCGCTTGCGCGCATACATGTCGGCGTCGGCGCGCTCGATCAGCGCGTCGTCCGTATCGTTGGGATGGAGCATTGTCAGGCCGATCGATGCGGACAGGGGCAGATCCGTGTCGCCATAGGCACACCGGGTTTCGCGCAGCACGGCGTCGAGCTCCGCCGCTTTCGCTTCCGCCTGCGCGTTGTCGACTTCTTCCAATATCACCGCGAACTCGTCGCCGCCGATTCGGGCCGCGACGTCGGTCGCGCGAATATGCGCCTGAACGATCTGGGCAACGTGAATCAGCGCGAAATCGCCTGCGCCGTGGCCATAGGCATCGTTGATATATTTCATCCGGTTGACGTCGATGAACAGCAGGGCCGCCTTAAAGCTGTAGCGCTTCGCGCGAACCAGCCGCTCGTTGATGGCGGTCAGGAAATAACGGCGGTTGTATAACGGGGTCAACGTATCGCGGACGGCGACACGCTCCAGCTCCGTATTGGCGATTCGCAGCAGGCGCAACTCGCGGCGCAGCGCGGTAACCTCACCGCGCAACTCTTCGACGGTCGCCTTCAGCTCCTCCGGCGTCGCGGCCGGGAGGGAGGTGCCACCCTGCATTCCGGCAAGTCCCATTACCTGCCTTTCACTGTCCTGGCTGCCGTCAGCCATCTATCCGACCTTCACCCCTAAGACCCGTTGCAAGCAACTCTCCATAGACGATATCGCCGCCAGCGTCATGGGCCTGATAATCTCCAGATCCCGATATATCGCATTTTATCGTTTCTACTTGGTGAACGACAGCCTGACGGGCACCGACGGGTGATCTTCACCATTGCCCCCCGCTTCCATGCTGGCTAATGCCCATAGACAGCGATTTCATTGAGCGGGAAGAGGCGGACGAAGGGTGACAAGCGGCGCAAGCGGCGAAAAATGCCTGATCGGCGTGATAATGGGCAGCCGGTCCGACTGGGAGACGATGCGGCACGTGAGCGAGACACTCACGGCGCTGGACGTGCCGCACGAATGCAAGGTCGTGTCGGCCCACCGCACCCCCCAGAGGCTTTACGACTATGCGGGGGGTGCCGTTGACCGCGGATTGAAGGTCATTATCGCGGGCGCGGGCGGCGCCGCCCATCGTCCGGGCATGACCGCGAGCATGACACGCCTGCCCGTGCTTGGCGTGCCAGTGGAATCCAAGGCATTGTCAGGCATGGACAGCCTGCTTTCGATCGTCCAGATGCCCGCCGGCATTCCTGTCGGCACGCTGGCGATCGGTCGGGCGGGCGCCGTCAACGCCGCCCTGCTCGCCGCCGCGATACTGGCCAGCCACGACGAAGCGCTCGCCGCGCGGCTGGACGCCTGGCGCGCGAAGCAGACCGCGGATGTGGCGCAGGAGCCGGAATGACGCCGCTTCCGCCGGGCTCTACCATCGGAATCATCGGAGGCGGGCAGCTCGGTCGCATGCTGGGGCAGGCGGCAAGCCAGCTTGGCTATCGCACCCATGTCTACGCACCCGAAGCGAGCGGTCCGGCCGCGGATGCCTGCTCGGCATGGACGCAGGGCGACTATGACGATGAGAAACGGCTCGGCGCCTTCGCCGACGGCGTCGATGTCGTCACCTATGAGTTCGAGAATGTCGACAGCGGCGCGATCCGGACGCTGGGCGAGCATGGGCTCGTCCGCCCATCGGTAGAGGCGCTCAGCATCGCGCAGGACCGGTTGCGCGAGAAAAGCTTCGTGGCGAAACTGGGCGGAACGACGGCGCCTTTTGCTGAGGTCGACAGCCTCGCTGCCCTTGAGGCCGCATTGAACCATATCGGAACCCCATCTATCCTAAAAACAAACCGATTTGGTTATGATGGCAAGGGGCAAGTGCGCCTTGGCGACGGGGCGGAATATAACAACGCGACCGTTGATCCTGCGGCTGTGGCGTGGAACTCCGTCGGTCACGCGCCCTCCATCCTCGAAGGCTTCGTGACCTTCGAGCAGGAATTCTCGGTCATTCTGGTGCGCGGGCTGGATGGTGACATCCGTTTCTGGGACAGCCCGGCCAATGTCCATGTCGACGGCATCCTCTCCACTTCCACCCTGCCGGCAGGCCCGCCCATAACGGAACAGGTGGAGGAAGCGCGCGCGCTTTCCCGCAGGGTCGCCGATGCGCTCGGCTATGTCGGTGTGCTGACGCTGGAGTTTTTCGCCGCGCCTGCCGGGCCAGTGTTCAACGAGATGGCGCCGCGTGTCCACAACAGCGGGCACTGGACGATTGAGGGGGCGCTGACCAGCCAGTTCGAGAACCATGTCCGCGCGATCTGCGGTCTGCCGCTTGGCGATACCGCGCTGGCGGCACGGGGGATCGCCATGCGCAACCTGATCGGCGAGGATGCAAATGACTGGCTCGGAATTTTGCGCGATCCGGCCAACCATCTTCACCTCTACGGCAAGCATGAGGCGCGCCCCGGCCGCAAGATGGGCCATGTCACCCGGCTGGAGTTATAGGCGATGAACCGTCCCGAGATCGTGCTCATCATGGCGCGCGCCGACAACGGGGTCATCGGCCGCGACGGACGGCTTCCCTGGCACCTGCCCGCCGACCTGCGGCATTTCAAGGCGCTGACGCAGGGCACGCCGATGGTCATGGGCCGCAAGACGTTCGACAGCCTGCCCGGCCTGCTGGATGGACGCCGCCATATCGTTCTGACGCGCGACACGGCATGGCAGGAAGAGGGTGCGGAGGTAGCCGCCAGCGTCGAGGACGCGATCCGCCTCGCCAACGCGCCGCATATCTCGGTGATCGGCGGAGCGGAAATCTATAACCAGTTTCTCGGCATCGCCGACCGCATCGAACTGACCGAGGTGCATGAGGAAGCCGGAGGCGACACGCGGATCGACGCGCCGGACCCGGCCCTGTGGCAGGAAACACAGCGCGAGGATCATGAGGCCGCGAGCGGCCGGCCCGCCTATAGCTTCGTTACCCTGCGACGGCGAAGCGGGGCCTGACCCATGACGATAGAGCGCCTGGACGATCGCGCGCCGATCCCCACGCATCTGCGCGGGGCGATCCTCGCCATGGGCAATTTCGACGGCTTTCACCAGGGACATCAGGCGGTCTTGGGCCGTGCTATCGAGTGGGCGCGGGCCGAGGGCCGCCCGGCGATCGCGGCTACTTTCGATCCGCATCCGATGCGGCTGTTCCGCCCCGACGTACCCTTTTTTCGCCTGACGACGCTGGATCAGCGCGAGACGCTTTTCGGAACGGCGGGCGCTGATGCAATGCTGGTCTTCCGGTTCACCCAGGAACTGGCGGCAAAGAGCGCGGAGGAATTCATCGACCTGCTTGCCGGACATCTCGGCGCGGCGGGCGTGGTGACAGGCGATGACTTCACCTTCGGCGGCGGGCGCAGCGGCGATGTCGCAATGCTGCGCACATTAGGCGCGCCGCTGGGCCTCAGGAGCGAGACCGTAGCGCCTGTCAGCGATGCGCAGGGCGTCATCTCGTCGAGCCGCATCCGCGACGCGCTGAAGGCCGGAGACTGCGCCACCGCGACCCGCCTGCTTACCCGTCCCTTTGCGATAGAAGGCACTGTACAGCACGGCGCGAAGCTGGGGCGCACGCTCGATTTTCCGACCGCGAACATGGAGCTGGGCCATTATCTGCGCCCGGCCTATGGTGTCTATGCGGTGCGGATGCGCCTGCCGGATGGAAGATCGGTCGATGGTGTCGCCAATCTCGGCATACGGCCGATGTTCGATCCGCCCAGGGAGCTGCTCGAAACCTATCTGTTCGATTTTTCCGGCGACCTTTACGGGCAGACGGTCGAGGTGAACCTCATCGGCTATATCCGCCCCGAGGCAAAGCTCGACGGGCTGGAAGCACTCAAGGCCCAGATCGCCCGCGATTGCGACACCGCGCGGCAAATCCTTGCGGAGAGCCCGCGCCTCGCCTAGAGCGCAGCTTTGCCTCCTTCCAAGACCGAATGATGACCGACCAGCCTCGCCAAGAGACGAAAGACTATAAAGACACCGTATTCCTGCCGAAGACCGACTTTCCGATGAAGGCCGGGCTTGCGCAGAAGGAACCGGCGATCGCCGCCCAATGGGAGGCGGACGGGCTCTATGCGAAGCTGCGCGCCGCGCGAGAGGGCCGCGAACGCTTCGTGCTGCACGACGGCCCGCCCTATGCCAATGGCGACATCCATATGGGCCATGCGATGAACAAGGTGCTGAAGGACATCATCGTCCGCAGCCAATCGCTGCTCGGCAAAGACGCGCCCTATGTGCCCGGCTGGGATTGCCACGGCCTCCCGATCGAATGGAAGATCGAGGAGGAATATCGCAAGAGGAAGCTGAACAAGGACGAGGTTCCGCCACAGGAATTCCGCGCCCAGTGCCGCGCCTATGCCGACAAGTGGGTGGACGTGCAGAAGGACCAGTTCAAGCGCCTCGGCATTCAGGGCGACTGGGATAATCCCTATCTCACGATGAAATATGAGGCGGAGGCCGCGATTGTCGGCGAGCTGCTGAAGTTTGCCGAAAGCGGGCAGCTCTATCGCGGCGCGAAGCCTGTGATGTGGTCGCCGGTCGAAAAGACCGCGCTCGCCGAAGCAGAAGTCGAATATGAGGATGTGACATCGACGCAGATCGATGTGGCGTTCGAGATCACCGAAGCACACAACGCACCGGAACTGGTTGGCGCATACGCCATCATCTGGACGACGACTCCTTGGACCATCCCCACCAACCAGGCGATCGCCTATGGGGAGAATGTGGAGTATGTGCTCGCCTCATATAATTTCGTAATCGACTATGGCACCCCGACCGTCGGTTACAATGAAGAAGACGAGGCCTTCATCAAGGACCTCGTTGGAGGACGACGGTTTTTAGTCGCGAAAGACCGGGCGGCGGCGCTGGCGGGCTCAATTCGTAATTACATATATCAAGCGAGGGATTTTAAAAGCCGCGGTATCATCTATCCCAAACCCGAATGGTGGGCTGTAGATCGCCATGGTGAGACACACCATTTCGGCGAACATATGAACCGACCCGTTGGGTCTCCGGCGGATTTCAATGATATCGAGGGCTTAACCGGCTCCCAACTCGCCGGTGCCATCGCCAAGCACCCGATGCACCATCTCGGCGGCTTCTTCGCCCGCCCCCGCCCGTTCCTCCCCGCCGACCACGTCACTACCGACGCGGGCACCGGCCTTGTTCATATGGCCCCGGACCATGGCGAGGAGGATTTCTTCGCCTGCAAGAAGCTGGGCATCGACCCGGTGTTCGCGGTCAACGATGGCGGCTTCTACCGTGACGACTGGGCGTGGCTGGGCGGGCAGGGCAGCGTCATCAACACCAAGTTCAACGGCCCCGATGGCCCAATCTGCACAGATCTGCGCGAGGCGGGCGCGCTGCTCTCCGCCTCCGAATTCCGCCACAGCTATCCCCATAGCTGGCGATCCAAGGCGCGCATCATCTATCGCTGCACGCCGCAATGGTTCATCCCGATGGACAAGCCCAAAACCGTGCAGGATTTCCCGGTCGCTCCGCTCGGCGGCATCGGCGCGGCCGTTTCCATGGCGGTGCCCGGCAATGCGCCGACGCTGCGCGAACTGGCGCTCGACGCGATCGAGCAGACCCGTTGGGTGCCGCGCCGTTCCGCCAACCGCATCGGCGCGATGGTGCGCGACCGCCCCGACTGGGTGATCAGCCGCCAGCGCGCATGGGGTGTGCCCATCGCGCTCTATGTGAACCGCAAGACCGGCGATTATCTGAACGATCCCGCCGTCAACGCCCGCATCGTCGAGGCGTTCAGGGCGGGCGGCGCGGACGCATGGTTCGGCGCCGATCATCAGGCGCTGCTCGGGCCGGATCACAAGCTCGACGACTATGAGGTGGTGAACGACATTCTCGACGTCTGGTTCGATTCGGGTTCCACCCACGCCTTCGTGATGGAACCGCGCTTCGGCGCCGATCCCGATGCCCGCGCCGACCTTTATCTCGAAGGGTCGGACCAGCATCGCGGCTGGTTCCAGTCCTCGCTGCTCGAAAGCTGCGGCACGCGCGGCCTCGCCCCCTACAAGGGCGTGCTGACCCATGGCTTCGCGCTCGACGGGCAGGGCCGCAAGATGTCGAAGTCGCTCGGCAACACGGTCGATCCGCTGAAGGTGATGGACGAAAGCGGCGCGGACATATTGCGCATGTGGGTCGCCAGCACCGACTATTTCGACGATGTGCGCATCGGCAAGGAAATCCTCGCAGGATCGTCCGACGCCTATCGCAAGCTGCGCAACTCGTTCCGCTACATGCTCGGCGCGCTGGCCGATTTCGACGCGAGCGAGAAGGTTCCGGTCGCCGAAATGCCGGAACTGGAACGCTATATGCTGCATCGCCTTGCGGAGCTGGACGCGGTCATGCGCGAAGTGGTCGAGGACCGCGCGAGCGACGACTGGCTGGAGTTCAGCCGCTATACCCGCGCGCTCAACGACTTCGCCAATATCGACCTGTCGGCCTTCTTCTTCGATATCCGCAAGGATTGCCTCTATTGCGACGTGAATCCGGCGACCGGCAAACAGACGGCCAAGCGCCGCGCCTATCGCACCGTGCTCGACACGCTGTTCCACGCACTGGTGCGCTATGCCGCGCCGATCATCCCGTTCACGGCGGAGGAGGTGTGGAAGAGTCGCTATCCTGATGCCGACAGCGTGCACATGCTGGAATGGCCGGATATCGATACCGGGCGGAAGTTTTCGGACGATGAATTGATAGAACGCTGGAGCGATGTCAAAAACCTGCGAGAAAAGGTTAGCGGGGCGATCGAACCCTATCGTCGCGAAAAGGTAATTCGTTCCAGCTTAGAAGCGAACGTTTCCATCGCTGTCCGGAACCGCGAAGTTAGAGAAAATTTGGCAAGCATTGACATGGCCGAAATGTGTATCGTCAGCGGCTTGGAATGGACTGAACCTGAAGAGTCTGAGGACATAGTAACGGTAAAGTCCACCGCGCATCACAAATGCGGGCGCTGCTGGCGCCACCTGCCCGAAGTGACCGAGGACGGCGCGCTGTGCGATCGCTGCACGGACGTTCTCGCCTGATGGCCTCCGCCGCGCATCCTGCCTTGCCTCCACGCCGCCATCGCGGCCTGGGCGTCTTCATCGCGGGCACGATCTTCCTGCTCGACCAGCTCGTCAAATATATCGTCACCGTTCCGCTCCAGCTTGAATCGCGCGGAGAGGAAGGCTTCTACATCCTGCCAATCTTCAGCCTGCGCTGGCTCGAAAATCGCGGCGTTTCCATGGGGTTCCTCCACGCGAGCAGCGAAACCGCGCGCTGGATCCTCGTCGGCATGACCGCCGCCATCGCCCTGTTCGTCGCGATCTGGATGTGGCGGGAAAAGGCGCGGCAGGATGTGGTGGCGCTCGGCCTTGTGCTGGGCGGTGCGCTCGGCAATATCCTTGACCGGATGCGGCTCGGTTTCGTCGTCGACTATGCGGACCTGCATTTCGGCGAATGGCGACCCTTCCTTGTTTTCAACCTGGCGGATGCCGCCATCACCATCGGCGTGCTGATCCTGCTTGCACGCGCGCTCCTGCTGGGCGAAAAGGGTGCAAAGACGGAGAGCAAACAGAATGCGTAAAGTTATGATCGCGGTGACGCTTGCGGGCGCCCTTGTCAGCCTGTCGGCCTGCGGCTCTCGCGGGCTGTTCAACCGCGACCGGCCGGACGAGATGGCGGTGACGCGGCAGGCGCCGCTGGTGATCCCGCCCGATTTCGCGCTGGTTCCGCCCGCGCCGGGCGCCGCGCCGACGGTGACACCGGAGGCGAACCGTCAGGCGGTCGAGGCGATGTTCGGTCCGCCCGCCGCGCGCTCGGCGGCCGAGTCGGCGACATTGGGCGAGGCCGGCCGCGAAACCGCGCAACCGGGCATCCGTTCGACGGTTGGCGACCCCCAGACGAACCTTGTCGACAAGGGCGCGACCACGCGTGACATTCTCGTCGCCCCCGAAGGCGACGGCGAATATGGTCGCGCCGTCGCCAACTGACATGACGCGGCCGCCCCGGCGGGATCGGCCCGATGTGCGTCCGCGCCTTCGGCTGGGGCGCGC
>JBFXHW010000047.1:0-13075 GCA_050176605.1 Sphingobium sp.
AGATCCTGCCGATCTGAACCCGGCCGAAATGTGCTTGACTTGTTCTCCGCTGTTTCCTATACGT
The DNA here is from genome assembly GCA_050176605.1 of Sphingobium sp. Classification (GTDB taxonomy): domain Bacteria; phylum Pseudomonadota; class Alphaproteobacteria; order Sphingomonadales; family Sphingomonadaceae; genus Sphingobium. Next base: position 65 of record JBFXHW010000047.1, read on the forward strand.
TCCGCGTTCGTTCCCCATAAGAGGTTCTGTCATGCTGACGGCGAAACAACAGGAACTCCTGATTTTCATCCGTAACCGGCTGGAGGAAGGCGGCGTTTCGCCCTCCTTCGACGAAATGAAGGATGCACTCGATCTCAAATCCAAGTCGGGCATTCACCGGCTGATCAGCGCTCTGGAAGAGCGCGGCTTCATTCGCCGCCTGCCCAACCGCGCGCGCGCGCTCGAGGTCCTGAAGCTTCCGGATGGGCTTGAGCGTCCGGCACCGGCCGCCGCCACCAGCAATACGCCGCCGCCGCGCGAACTCCCGATTGCCGCCAATGACGTGATAGATATCCCCTTGCACGGCCGCATCGCGGCGGGCGTGCCTATCGAGGCGATGGAAAGCGACAGGATGCTGTCCGTCCCCGCCGCGCTGCTCGGATCGGGCGATCATTATGCGCTGGAGGTATCGGGCGATTCGATGGTTGATGCCGGAATACTGGACGGCGACTATGCGCTGATCCAGCGGACCGAGGTCGCACGGGAGGGCCAGATTGTCGTCGCTCTGGTCGAGGACAGCGAAGCGACGCTCAAATATTTCCGGCGGGAAGGGCCACGCGTGCGGCTCGATCCTGCCAATGCGGCCTATGAACCACAGGTCTATGATCCGCGGCAGGTGCGAATCCAGGGCAGGCTCGCGGGGATTTTGCGCCGCTATAACTGAGCGGATGCCGCCGCTTCCCGCCGGTTATGCGGAAGAGAAGGTTTCGCAACCCACGGATGGCGATCTGCTGCGTTGGTTACGCTTTCCCAACGATGCTCTTCCAGATAAATCGCGGTACCACCGGTTCGGGCCAGATGCGTCCGGTCGAGCTTCAGCCAGCGGGGAACGCAGCCCGCCGGAAGGCGGCGATCGCTGACGACAATGTCGGCCTGCGCGCAGAGATCGACCAGCGCCCGCCACGGCACGCGTACCCCTGTTCGCGTCGCCACGACCAGCCAGTCCCGCTCAGGGCGCCGCACCAGTACCGAGCAGATATCGCGGCTACACCGCGCATTCGCGGTATCTTCGAGCGGAATCATGTCTTCTCCATCATCCGTTTTTCCGCTCCCATTGCCCGCCGACGCCGAAAACATGTCGCGCACATAGTCCCCCGCCCTGCCCCGCAGGAGCGCGAGCCGACCATCTTCCTGCCGAACGGCCAGATGCCGGCCGTCGCCCGTCACCAGCAAATCGGGCAGCGGCGCTGCGATCATCGCGACTGCGCCGACGGCGACGGGCAGCAGGCCGAAAAGCCGCACGCGTGTGCGCCACAGGAGAAACCAGAGTCCGCCAAACACCGTCGCCGAAAATGCTGCGGTTGCTGACACCGGGAGCGGCCAGACGGCCAGAGGCTGCCGAGCCACGAAATGAGCCAGGCCGATCAGCAGTCCGATGGCTTTCCCGACGATCCACCAGAAGGGCGCGCCCATACCTGCAACATCGAACAGCAGCGCTAGAACCTCCGCCGGCATGATGACGAAGGTGGTAAGCGGAATGGCCACCAGATTGGCAAATGCGCCAAGCATTCCCGCCTGATGAAAATGGTGGAGAGCAATGGGCGTGAGCGCGATTTCGACGGCCGCACCCGTCAAAAAGAGCGCTAGCGTCGTCCGGCCAAGGCGCCAGGCAAATGCTTCGTCCCGCCGCTGTGTCAAATCGCGAAACCAACGCGTTTCGGCAAGCGCGACGATCACCGTGACGGCCGCGAAGCTCATCTGGAAGCTCGGCCCGACGAGCGACTCTGGCCATATCAGCAGTACGATTATCGCGCCTGCGGCTATCAGGCGGAGGCTGATCGCCTCGCGGCCGAGCGCCAGCCCGCCGAGTACGAGCAAGGCGGCAATGCAGGATCTCACCGTCGGCACCTGCGCGCCGGTCAGCAGGGTATAGCCGATCCCGGTGGCAGCGCCGACGCCGGCGGAAACCAGCATCAGGGGCACGGTCAACGCAAGGCGAGGCCACAGCGCGAGCAGACGATAGGTCAACACTATTGCCGCCGCTATGACGGCGGAAACATGCAGCCCGCTGATCGACAGGAGATGCGCGAGCCCGCTGCGCCGCATCGCCTCTTCGTCTTCGCGAGCGATCGCACCGCGGTCTCCCGTCGCCAGCGTCGATGCAATCGCACCCTCCGAAGCCGGCAGACGTTCGCGGATATGTGCGCCCAGACTCTGTCGCAGCGGAACGGCGCGAACCGGTGCCGCGCTGATCACCTTCACCGGCGGCAGGGCCCGACCAGTCGCGCCTATCCCCTGAAAGAAGGCGCGCTCGGCGAAGTCATAGGCCCCCGGCACGGCGGGCGGCGCAGGCGTCATCAGCCTTGCGCGCACCGCGATGACCGCATCGGGGCCCAGCCCGGCGGGTATCTCTGCTTCATCGATATTCACCCGAACCCGCCGAGGGAAGGCCTGTGCGCGGTCGCGCGGTTCCAGCATCACTCGCACCCGCGCCAGCGCGGGTTGCGCCTCGACGGCAAGCACGCGTGCCTCGAAACGTGCAAAAACCGGGCGTTCGAGCGGCGGCGCACCACCGATCAGGGCTTTACCCCAGATGATCGCACACCCCACCGCGGCCAGCAGCGCCCCATTCATCGCCGGCATGGGAAGGCGTCCACCCGCCTTGAGGAATGCGCAGCCGAGCGCCACCAGACTGCACAGCACGATCCACGCTGCCCACCAGCGGCTGTCGGGCAGCGCAAACCAGGCGGCAATGCCGCATCCCAGCATTACCGGAACCCACAGGCCGATCCGCTCGCGTTCGGCCTCCAGCCAGCTTTCCAGCCGATGCTGGACACCCGGCGCGCCGAAAATCCGGTGCACCGCAACATCGGTTTGTGATAAGGAAGAAGCCATGCTAGGTGCCTTGCCAGTCGCAATATTTGGCCGCTGCGTACACAGACCGGGCGACAGCGGATGTCGAGGATTATCGGATTGAACACAACCGGTGAAAAAAGGCCAGTGGTCACGCGCTTCGCGCCCTCTCCCACTGGATTTCTGCATATCGGCGGCGCCCGCACAGCATTGTTCAACTGGCTGTTCGCGCGCCATCATGGTGGCAGATATCTTTTGCGCATAGAGGACACCGACAAGGCGCGATCGACCGATGCGGCGATCGCGGCGATCCTCGATGGCCTGGATTGGCTCGGTCTCGGCAGCGACGATGAACCGGTCTACCAGTCGCAACGGGCGCAGAGGCATGCGGATGTCGCGCATGCCTTGCTCGCATCTGGCCACGCCTATAAATGCTTCGCAAGCGCGGAAGAACTCGCCGAATTGCGCGAAGCCCAGCGCGCGGCAAAACAGCCGATGCGCTATGACGGGCGCTGGCGCGACCGCGATCCGGCCGAGGGTGGCGACAAGCCCTTCGTCATCCGCCTGAAAGCACCGCGCGAGGGCGAGACCGTGATCGATGATGCCGTGCAAGGCCGGGTCACGGTCCAGAACGCCGAACTCGACGACATGATCCTTCTACGGTCGGATGGCACGCCGACCTATATGCTCGCCGTCGTCGTCGACGATCAGGACATGGGCATCACCCATGTTATCCGCGGCGATGACCATCTGAACAACGCCTTCCGCCAGCTTGGCATCATCAAGGCGATGGACTGGCCGGAGCCGGTCTATGCGCATATTCCGCTGATTCACGGTGCTGATGGTGCGAAGCTTTCCAAACGTCATGGCGCACTAGGCGTCGACGCCTATCGCGACGAAATGGGCCTGCTGCCCGAGGCCGTCTGCAACTATCTGCTGCGGCTGGGCTGGGGCCATGGCGACGAGGAAATCATCAGCCGGGACCGCGCGATCGAACTGTTCGATCTCGCCGGTGTCGGGCGCTCACCCTCCCGATTCGATTTCAAGAAGCTTGAAAACCTCAACGCGCATTATATCCGGGAGGCGACCGACAGCCGGTTGGCGGCACTGGCCTCTCTGCGTATCGGAACCATGCTGTCTCGCGCCATCTCCGCCGATGAGCAGGCACTGCTCGAACAGGCGATGCCCTCGCTCAAGCCACGCGCGAAAACGCTGGACGAGATCGCCGACGGCGCACTGTTCCTTTTCGCCGAGCGACCGCTCGCCTGTGATGAAAAAGCCGCCGGACTGCTCGACGATGACGGACAGCGGCTTGTTGCGGCTTGCCTCGGTGCTCTCAACGGCCTGGCCGACTGGTCGGCGGAGGCGATTGAAGAGGTCATTCGCGGGGTTGCGGACGAGGCCGGACTTGGACTAGGGAAAGTCGCCCAACCGCTGCGTGCTGCCCTGACCGGTCGCACGACCTCCCCCGGCATTTTCGACGTGCTTTTCCTGCTGGGAAAGGACGAGACACTGGGCAGATTATCCGACGCGGCCTCGGCCAGCGTGCACAGCTGAAACAGGGAGTAAGATATGGCGGACAATGCGGCAAAGCTGGAAGTGGGCGGCACGGCATATGACTATAAGGTGATCGACGGCTCCGTCGGCCCACAGGTCATTGATATTCGCAAATTATATGCCGACACGGACATGTTCACCTATGATCCCGGCTTCACTTCGACGGCGAGCTGCGAATCCGGCCTGACCTATATCGACGGTGATCAGGGAATCCTGCTGCATCGCGGCTATCCAATCGACCAGCTCGCGGAGCAATCCAGCTTCATGGAGGTCTCCTACCTGCTGTTGAATGGTGAGCTTCCGAGCAAGAGCGAGCTCGAAAGCTTCACCTATACGATCAGCCGCCATACCATGGTGCATGAGCAGCTTTCGACTTTCTATCGCGGGTTCCGGCGGGATGCGCACCCGATGGCCATCATGTGCGGCGTGGTTGGCGCGCTTTCGTCCTTCTACCATGACTCAACCGACATAAACGATCCGGTGCAACGGCGCATCGCCAGCCACCGCCTGATCGCGAAAATGCCAACGATCGCGGCGATGGCGTATAAATATTCCGTCGGTCAGCCGTTCCTCTATCCGCAGAACGATCTCAGCTATACCGGCAATTTCCTGCGCATGACCTTTGGCGTTCCGGCCGAGGAATATGAGGTCGATCCGGTGATCGAGGATGCGATGGACAAGATCTTCATCCTCCATGCAGACCATGAGCAGAACGCATCGACCTCGACTGTACGCCTCGCCGGCTCCTCGGGCGCCAACCCGTTCGCCTGCATCGCGGCGGGCATCGCCTGCCTGTGGGGTCCGGCCCATGGCGGAGCGAACGAGGCAGCGCTCAACATGTTGCGCGAGATCGGTACGCCCGACCGGATTCCCGAATATATCGAGCGCGCAAAGAACAAGGATGATCCGTTCCGCCTGATGGGCTTTGGCCATCGCGTGTACAAGAATTTCGACCCGCGCGCGAAGGTGTTGTCCAAGGCAGCGACCGACGTGCTCGACAAGCTCGGCATCAACGACCCGGTACTCGATACCGCACGCGAGCTGGAGCAGATCGCGCTCAAGGACCCCTATTTCATCGAGAAGAAGCTCTATCCGAACGTGGACTTCTATTCAGGCGTCATCCTGTCGGCCATCGGCTTCCCGACCGAAATGTTCACCGTGCTGTTCGCTCTCGCCCGTACCGTGGGCTGGGTTGCGCAATGGAACGAAATGATCTCTGACCCTGCGCAGCGGATCGGCCGTCCGCGCCAGCTTTATACCGGCCCGACGATGCGCGACTATGTGCCGGTCGAAAAACGCTGAACATCCGGTCTGTGAACTACGAAAGGCGGGCCTGCGGGTCCGCCTTTTTACTGGGTGGATTGACGAAAGGGTAACGTCAGGATGAACCGCGCGCCCTGTCCCGGCGCGCTGTCGATCACGATATTGCCCTTCATCGCGCGCGCCAGCCTGCGCGATATATAAAGACCAAGACCTGACCCGGCGGCATCTTCTCGCCCCAGCCGCTCGAACTTGTCGAAAACGCGTTCCTGATCCTCCCGTGCGATGCCCCGTCCCTGATCGGCAACTACAAGGACGGCTCGATCGTCCTCTACATCGGCGCGTAGCCAGATAGTCGACTGCTCGGGGGAATATCGTATCGCATTGTTGAGGAGATTGACGATGATCTGCAGAGCGCGGCGGAATTCGCCGGTCGCGGGAGCGCTCTCGTCGGGCTGCGGCACCTCGATGCGAATACCGCGATCCGCAGACTTGACAGCTAGCAGCCCCGCGGCGCGGCGGGCCAGATCGGCAAGGTCAATTGCCTCGGTCGCCACGTGGAAATTCGGCCGATCGATTGCCTGGAGATCTGCGAGGTCGTCGACCAGCTCCATCAGGTGGCGGCCCGCCTCCGCGATATCGGACGCATAGGCCGAATAGTCGACCCGGAGCGGTCCTTCGATCTGCTTTGCGATCGTTTCCGCATTGGCAATGATACGCGTGAGCGGGCGGCGCAGCGCCAGATCGAGCCGCTTGCCGAAATCCGGCATCGCCTGGGTCGCGGGGGCCTCGGTTGCTTTCCCAATCGGTAAATCGATGGGCGCGGGCGGCGGCACTTCCTCCTCGTCGACGCTGGCCTTGCCGCGATAACCGAGAAAGGATCCGTCCGCATCGAAAAGCGGGTGCCCGGACAGGCTGAAATGCCGCCCCGTGGCGACAGTCCGCACCGGCAGCCCGAAAAAGGCGCGCCGCGCCGATATGCTGGTCGCCAGCGACCGGGCCGTGCCAGTCTCATCGGCAAGGACGGCGAAAAGCTCCTCGCCCGTTTCTGCCATGTCGAGATCCGCGCCAAGCTGAATGAAACGCATATCCGCGTCCGTCCGCCAATCCGCCCCATCCGGCGCCAGCGCGATTTCGGCGGCGCGCAGCGCGTCATGTTCTTGCCCGCTGCGGTGAGAGGATAATTGCCACTCGGAAAAGCGCATCTCGACACCGTCGTCGACGGGCCGGGCACGCACCCAGAGGCGAATATCGTGATCCTGCCCGCCGATAAGCAGCGGCCGCGCGATAAGAATCTTCAGACGGCGGGCAAGGCGTGCCACGGCGGCAATTTGCGGCACGGCGATGCGGCCATCGGCCTCTCCACCAGCCGCCCGCTGCAACCGCAAAATCTCCTCGTCAGCATGGCGGATGCGATCGGCCATATCGAGCCGGGCGACGACCACGCCGGCCGAGCTTTCCACCACCATCATGCGCGGTTCATCCGGTCCAGCAATGACAGCTTGGCGCGCAACGGCTGTGCGGCGCAAAGGGACGAAACCGCCGATACCGCCTCCTCCACGGACAGGTGATCATATCGGTCCGCAAACTCGACCAGCACCGAATCATCTACTCCACGCGCCACGCACCTGCGACCTAGCACGAGGCGGACGGCGACTTCACGCGGGAAATCCGCCGCCCGGCAAAGGGTGAACAGCGTCTGTTCAGTCCCTTCCACCACCGTCCTGACCAGCAGAAGCAGATCGATACCGGTTCGATCGGCTATAATAGCGAGTAACAGGAGAACCTGCCGTCCGCGCGCCAGGGACAGCAGATGATCGTCGCCGATCTTCTCTCCGCGTAGCCGGTGCGCAATCAGCGACGCCAGCGCAAAAGGCGCGCCTTCCTCATCATGCCGCCCAGCAAGCGCGTTTCCGGCCAGATCGACCATTTGCACGATGCCAGCATCGGACGCCGCGCCCTGGCGTATTAGCGCATCGGCGAATATCGCGGCTACCGTCCAGACGAGATCCGTCATCATTTCTGCGGGCAGATCGGCCCGCATCGACGTCTCGTCTGGGCCGTTGTCGGCCCATCCCGTCTGACCCAGCAGCAGCGCGGTCAGGCTGTCGACCAGTCCGCGCGGAAAGATGTCCGCCTCGGTCATTTCGCCCGCGACATCCAGAATATCGTCCTGTTGCATCAGGCCGATCGCCGCCCTGTCGCGAAAATGATCGAGCAGAGCCGCCCCCAACAGCGACGGCTCCTCCTGAACCTGGCGCCAGCAATGGCCATCGGCCACCGCCTCCACCAGGGGTGCCAGCGCCGGAAATCGGTCTGTCATTTCAAGGCGCAGGGCGATTTCCACGGCCGTGACGCAACCGCCTGCATGCCGCCGCATGCGCGCAATCAAAATATCGCTCCAGCGCATTTCGGGTCCGCCGAAGCAGCGTTCCAGCGCCAGCGCATGACGCAACTGGCCGCCGGCCGCCACCGAAAGGGCAACCGGAAGCGATCGGGGGCCGTTGACAATACCCCAATTTCGCGCAGGCGAAGGTCCGCTCATGCTCAGAGCAATACCCTATTGCAGTAAATATAGGCTAAACCTTGAAACAGGCTATGAACGCTGTCTCTTCCGCTCGACGGGTCCGGCCCTGTCTTCTTCGGGACCGAACAGCAGCATCGCCGCCAGCGCAGCAATCGCCGCGATGCTCGCCACCGCTATCGCAAGATACAGCCTGCCGGCGAGCAGTCCGGCCAGCAATATCAGTAGCCCACTTCCGGGAGTTACAGGAACCCAGGGCGGCAGCATCCAGGCCTTGCCCTTGCGCACGGCGAGTTCCGTCGTCATCACGATCAGGCCGAGATGCAGGCCCGCCATGGATGCCCCGCCATATCGGCCCAGCCATGCCAGCCCAATGGCGGCGGATGCCGCTGGTACGAGTTCCAGAAGATTGCTTCCCTCCCCTTGCTGACCCAGGCCCGCAACCTGACGGGCGACGAGACCGGCGAACAGCCCGATCAGAAACATGACGGTCGCCATTATGTTCCAGCCGGTCGTTACCGCCACGAGCCCGAGCGCGGAGACACCGGCGGCAGCCCATCGGATATTTGCCGGTGCGATCTGCATCCTCATGAGGCGAGCAGCGGCGAAACGCGCAACCGGCCGCAGCAGATACCGTTCCGCACCTGCCCCCGCTTGCGACCGGTCGACAGCACCCGCAAGCGCCCCGCCGACGAGATCGGCAGTCGCCTGATTATCGATCAGCGCAATGCGCCCCTCGCTTATGTCCTGCGCTGCAACGGGCACGCGGCGCGGATCATTCTGTACAACCGCCCTCAGCAGGGTCAGCACCAGATCCCAGTCACCGATCAGATCCAGCGTGTTGAAGAGCGTCTTGGGAGTGATGCGCGCGACGCCGGCCCAGCGATGGGTCGAGTCGACTCGCTCCAATTTGCTGGTCATCGCTTCGTCGGCGGCTACGAGCAGGGCATTTCCCTCTTCTCTTGCGAGTTCGAGGACATAGGACTGATCAACGATCATCCCGTCGGCGAAGAGCAGCACGTCGCTTTCACGCGGCAATTGACGGACGAGCCCCGCCATGTCGCGAACAAGATGAATCTGCGCGCCGTCGCCACCAAGCCGATCCACCAACCGCGAAAGCGCAGGCGTTACGGCCTCCACCATGATGAAAATCTGCGCGGCTCCCGCCTGCATCGCCTGTCGCGCCTGATATTCGACCAGCGTCTGCGCAGCAAAGACAAGCTGCGCACGCCCAAGTTCCGGTCGATCGGAACAGACAGCCGTTGCGGACAATATCGCAGCCAGAGACATTTGGGACCCGTCAGTTCGTGATTATTCCCCCCTCTTCGCAACAAGCGACACGATATGCAAGCGCGGGCCAGACCCGATTGAGCCAGCCTGTCCGATTGGTATTGGAAGATGAAGATCAGTCGAGAGCGAGAGCGGCGAGCGCGGATCGCAGGGTACGCAGCATCTTTTCGTCACCGGGAGCCGACAGTTGCGCTTCCTCGGCCATCGCGATCATATGGACGACGCCAAAGCTGCCGCAGAGCCCCTTCAGCCGCCAGAGAGCAACCTGCCATGCGGATTCGTCGGTTGCCCGCGCAAGCAGGTCTATCTGCCGATCGGCGCTTTCCAGAAAGGCGCGGCGCAGGTCAAACACGAGCGCGGGATCGTCTCCCACCGCCTCGGCCAACGCCGCATTGAGATTGCCCGCTTCGAATGCCATCGCATGGCCATAACCCGATCGGGGTTAACGGAGGGTTGCGAATTGGCGTTTGCCTCGGGGAAAAAACTGCTACACAAACCCGATATTAAGGGGAAATACGGTCGTGGGCCTTAGACGCAAGGAACAGGTAGACGAGGAAAACGCCGGATCTGAAGGCGAATTCCTGCTCATGAATCCGATACCGGGTAATGACGGTCGTCTGGAAACGGACCCCTTTGACGTTCGCGACGCCGCATTCGACGGATTTGCGGATGATGCCCAGAGCTCCCGATGGATCGCCCCCGCCAAGGCCATCCTTGTTCTGGCGGGCTTGGGCTGGGTTGCGTTCGCGGGCTATCTTTTCTTCACGCACGATTTCCGCCTACCCGAACCTGAGCAGATCCCTTCGGCAGCGGCGGGCCTTTGCGCTCCGCTGATCCTGCTCGCGCTTCTCTATATGATGCTGTCACGCGGCAGTATGAGCGAAACCCGCCGTTTCGCGAAGATAACGACGCGGCTCCGCAATGAGGCTGACGCGCTCGATATGCGCCTTGCGGTCGTCAACCAGCAACTCGAAGCGGCGCGGCAGCATATGCACGATCAGGCTTCGCTTCTCGAAAATTATGGCGGATCGGCGAGCCTCAATCTCGAGGCGACCGCAAAGACGCTGGCCCAGCACGCGACAACGTCGGCACAACAAGCCGAAATCATCGAACGCGCAGGATTGTCGCTGACCAACAAGCTTGGCCAGCTCATGGATATGATGCCTGGCGTCGAGGAACGCGCTGACCGTATCTCGACAACGCTCGCCGATGGCAGCGACGCACTGACGGACAAGGTTGACCGGCTGGAAACTCGCTTGGAAACCGTGATGCGTCTGGTCGACGAGGCACGTTCGCGCACAAGTGGCGCAACGCAGAGCCTGACCGCGCAATTGATGCAGATACAGGACGCAACCCGCTCCGCTTCGGATGAGGTGATCGGCATGTCCGACCTTTCTTCGAGCAGGATCGCGGCTGCTATTGATGATGCAAGGCGCTCGCTCGAGGAAATAGGGGTCAGCCTGGACGTGCGCACGTCCGATCTCGGTACGCTGGTCAAGGAATCGCGTATGGCGCTCGAGAATGTTGGGGGCGAGGCAATCAATGCCTATGATGCGAATATCGGCCTGATCGAGAGCCGCCTGCGGGGCCTCGACCAGATGGTGAAGGAGCAGTCGGCGGCGCTGTCGACTGTCGGCGAGGATCTTTACACGCATATTGGCCGGGTCGAAGACCAGTTCGTACAGCTCGAAAGCCGTACCACCGGCGGTGTTGAACAGCTTACCCTGGCACTGGACGCGCTGTCCCGCCGCACGCTGGAACTGGATACCGCGCTGCAATCGGGAAGCAGCACCGCCGAAAGCATGATCGCACGCTCCGAATCGCTGCTGCTCGCTCTCGATGCGAGTGTGCGCGAACTGGATGAGAGCCACCCGGCCGCACTGGCGCGTCTCGACGAGCGGATCGAGGAGAGCCGCAGGCTGCTTACCGCGCTGACGCCGGAAATCGAACAGCTCGAAGCCGTGTCGGCCGCGATCCTGGGGCGCGCCAGAGAAACCGAAGAGCTTCTGGGCGGTCAGGGACAGAAGCTCGACGAATGGCTTGAACGCGGCGACAGCACGCTTGCCTCCTGCCAGGATCAGGTGGCGGCATTGCAGCGCGCCATGGAGGCCGCGGATAGCGATGCGAAGCGGCTCACGGACAGCACCGGGCCCCAGCTTGTTGCGACATTGTTGCGCGTCAAGGAAACTGCGGAGCAGGCAGGCGAGCGGGCACGGCAAGCGCTTTCTCACGCCATATCGCAAGCGACCAGCGAACTGGGCGACGCGAGCGAGGCGGCTCTTGCCGAACGGTTGGGAGAAACCTTCCGGGCGCGTATCGAGGAAGTCAGCACGATCGCGGATCACGCGGTGAAGGCGGCGCATGCCGCATCAGACCGTCTGATGCGTCAGCTTATCACCATCGCCGACACCACGGCATCCATCGAGCAGCGTATCACGGAGGCCGACGAAGCGGCGGAACGTCGCGACAGGGACAATTTCTCGCGTCAGTCCGCTATGCTGATCGACACGCTAAACAGCGCGGCCATCGATATTTCGCGGATATTGTCGACCGATGTCGGCGATGTAAGCTGGAATGCCTATCTGCGCGGTGACCGCGGTGTCTTCACGCGCAGGGCGGTGCGACTGATCGACGAAGGCCAGACGCGCGCCATCCAGCAGCTCTATGGCGAGAACGAGGCTTTCAGCGAGACGGTCAACCGTTACATCCACGATTTCGAGGCAATGCTACGAACGATATTGCAGGCGCGCGACGGCAGCTCGATCGCCGTCACGCTGCTCTCTTCCGATATCGGCAAGCTTTATGTCGCGCTGGCGCAGGCTATAGATCGCCTGAAAGACTGACGGTCAACGGGCCGAAGGCAGCGAGGCATTGCGCGCCCACCACTCTTCGCCCGATTAGCCGCTGTGACGCCCCCCAACGATGTTGAGATCATCGGCCGTGATCCAGCCTTCGACATAATTGGCGTAATATAGCCCCATCAACAGCGCCGAGATCACCGTCGCGGCCAGTACCACGCGCCCCGGACGGAAATTGCTGGGCGCGCTGTCGGCCTGGCCCGGCACCAGCTCTTCCCCGGTTTCATCCGGCGTCTTGATGCCGAAGGGCAGCACGAGGAATGCGCTCATCACCCAGAACAGGAAATAGATGGCGAAGACGGCAAACAGGTTCATGCAGCCGCCTTAGACTCGTTATCCTCCGATGTCGACGATCAGGACATCGACGACCGGCTTCTTCCCGGTCCAGCGCGTCGCGGTGCGTCGAACGGCAAGACGAATCCGCTCGCGCAGACCCTCCTCGCCATCATCTTCGCCCGCCGCAACCGCCTCTGCCGCCTCTTCCCGTGCCTCGGAAAGAAAGGCCTCCCTGTCGTCCTCCAGCGGAATGCCCTGCAACCTCACCTGCGGGCTGCCCATAAGTCGCCCGCGCGCGTCGCGGGCCACGGCAACGCTGATCTGGCCGTTATGGGCCATCTTGCGCCGCTCGTTGATTGTCCCGCCTTCGGATGGAAGGATGACGTCGCCTTTATTATGATGACGGGACACCGT
>JBFXHW010000048.1:0-13025 GCA_050176605.1 Sphingobium sp.
TCGCTCGCTGGAGTTCGACCGGCGGCCGAGTATTGAGCTGAAGGAGCGGTCACGCCCCCTGTGGCCAGTCGACTGGGGACGAATCACAAATATGACCGTGGCCTATGGCCATGGCATAGCCGTCACGCCGCTTCACCTCGCCAGCGCCTATGCCGCGCTGGTGAATGGCGGCATGTGGCGGCCGGCTACGCTCCGGCGTCTGCGCGAGGAAGATGTGCCCGAGGGGCGCCGTGTGTTCACCGCGGCGACGAGTGCGCGCATGCGCCAGCTTCTGCGGATGATCGTGATGGACGGCACCGGACGCAACGCCGACGCCCCCGGGTTTCGCGTGGGAGGGAAGACCGGAACCGCCGAAAAGCCCACTGCGGGCGGCTATGCCCACCGGGCCAACATCACGACCTTCGCATCCGCCTTTCCGATGGACAACCCCCGATATGTCGTCATTACGATGATGGACGAGCCCAAGGGCAGCAAGCAATATCCGGGCGTGCGCACCGCCGCTTACACGTCGGCGCCGGTGGTGAAAAAGGTCGTGATGCGGATCGGCCCGATGCTGGGTATCATGCCCGACATGCGGCGCGACGTTGACATCTCCGAACTGATGCCTCTCCTTGGCGAAGACAAGGGAGAGGATTGATGGAACTCGATGGACTCGCCGGCGATCTGGCGGACGGCCTGCCGTCTTCCCGGGTGACGGGCTTTGCGATCGATCATCGCAAGGTCGCGCCGGGGACTGTGTTTGGCGCCTTTCAGGGCGCGCGTGTTAACGGCGAGGATTTCATCGGACAGGCGGTTGCCGCGGGGGCGGTCGCGGTGGTGGCGCGCCCGGAGGCCCGGGTCGAGGGCGCGCCCCATATCACCGATGCAAACCCGCGTCGCCTGTTTGCACGCCTCGCCGCGCGCTTCTTTGCGCCGTTTCCCGAAACCTGCGTCGCGGTCACCGGCACGAACGGCAAGACATCGACGGTCGAGCTGACGCGTCAGCTCTGGCGCATGCTGGGGCAGAAGTCCGCATCGATCGGCACGCTCGGCGTGACTACGTCGGTCGATCAGGTATCCACCGGCCTCACCACGCCTGATATCGTCACCTTTCTTTCCAATATGGCGGGCCTTCGGAAAGAAGGCATCACCCATGCCGCCTTCGAGGCGTCGAGCCACGGCCTCGCGCAATATCGCACAGAGGGGCTGCCGGTGGCAGCGGGTGCCTTCACCAACCTGTCACGCGACCATCTCGATTATCATGGCGATATGGAAAGCTATTTCGCCGCCAAGATGCGCTTGTTCGACGAGGTCGTGGCTGACGGCGGCGCGGCTGTCGTCTGGGCCGACGATCCGAAATCGGTAGAGGTGGTCGCGCGGGCGACTGCGCGAGGCTTGCGATTGCTGACGGTTGGCGAAGGCGGCGAGACGCTGAAGCTTTTGACGCGCGAACCGACGCTGCTAGGTCAGAAGCTGGTCGTCGCGGCTGCGGGCGCTGAGTACAAGGTCGACCTTCCGCTCATTGGCGCGTATCAGGCCGCCAATGCACTCGTCGCGGCGGGGCTCGTGATGGCGACGGGTACGGACTGGAAACAGGTCGCCCCGCTGCTCGGCCGGTTACAGCCGGTACGGGGCCGCCTCGAAAGGGCGGTGGTCACCCGGGCCGGCGCGCCGGTCTATGTCGATTATGCGCATACGCCCGATGGATTGCGGGCTGCGATGGAGGCATTGCGGCCGCATGCCGGAGGAAAGCTGATCGTCCTGTTCGGTGCGGGCGGGGATCGCGACGCGGGCAAGCGGCCGCTGATGGGCAAGGTTGCCGCCGAACTCGCCGACCATGTGATCGTGACGGACGACAACCCGCGTTCAGAAGATCCGGATGCAATACGGGCTGCGATCATGGCTGGCGTGCCGGATGGTGAAGAGATCGGCGGTCGGCGCGCGGCCATAGCTGCCGCGATCGGCATGGCCGGTGCCAGCGATATCGTGCTGCTCGCCGGCAAGGGCCATGAACAGGGCCAGATCATCGGTGAACGGGTACTGCCGTTCGACGATGTCACCGTTGCGCGGGAATGCGCGCAATGACCGAGGGCGCGGTGGGCAAGCCGCTTTGGACGGGTTGGGAAATCGCTAGGGCAACAGGAGGCATCGCGTCTTCCGACTTTCCAGTCTCGGGCGTTGCGTTCGACAGCCGCGAGGTGGGGCCGGGCGATCTCTTCATCGCCCTGAAGGGCGAAACCGCGGACGGGCATGATTTTCTCGACAAGGCATTCGCGGCGGGAGCCGCGGGTGCCATTGTGTCACGCGCGACCGGAAAGCCGCACATATTGGTCAAGGATACCGGTGCGGCCCTTGATGCGCTGGGCGTCGCCAGCCGCGCGCGAATGGACGGCAAGGTGATCGGCGTCACAGGATCGGTTGGCAAGACCGGCACCAAGGAGGCGCTGTACGCGGCGCTCGACCGTTTCCGGCCGGGCAGGGCGCATCGTTCGGTCAAGAGCTACAACAATCATGTCGGCGTGCCGCTCAGCCTCGCGCGCATGCCGCGCAACACTCTGTTCGGCATCTTCGAGATGGGTATGAACCACGCTGGCGAGTTGTCGGCGCTGACCCGTCTAGTCCGGCCGCATGTCGCCATCGTCACGGCAATCGCGCCCGCACATATCGAATATTTCGGCAGCGAGGAGGCGATTGCCCGCGCCAAGGCGGAGATATTCGAGGGACTGGAACCGGGCGGGGTCGCCATCATCCCGTTCGACAGCGCGCATTACCGGCTGTTGCGAGAAGCGGCGGAAAGCCATGGCGCGGACGTGATCACCTTTGGATTCGGCGAAGGCGCAGATGTACGCGCCAGCGAGGCTGTTCCGGCGACAAATGGCGGCACGCTCGTTTCGGCAAAGTTGCCGGAAGCGGGTCTGTGCTTCACGGTCGCGGCGCCGGGCGATCATAATGTGTCCAATGCGCTTGCCATCCTGGCGGCGGTCGAGGCCGTTGGTGCGGATCTTGCCGCCGCCGGACTGGCGCTTGCCGAAATGCCGGGGCTTGCCGGGCGCGGAGCGCGCTCGCGGGTGGCAGCTGGCAAAGGCGAGGCGCTGTTGATCGACGAAAGCTATAATGCCAATCCTCTGTCGATGTCCGCGACCCTGCGCCAGTTGGGGCGTGAAAAGGCGGCGCGTCGGATCGCCGTACTCGGCGCGATGAAGGAATTGGGCACGGAAAGCGCCGCGCTCCACGAAAATCTGGCGATCCCCCTGATAGAGGCGAAGGCGGATCTGGCGATTCTGGTGGGCGAGGAAATGGCGCCGCTCGCGCGCAGGCTTGAAGGCAGGATCGCTTTGGCGCATGTGGCCGACGCAAGTGAGGCGACGGACGTGCTGAAGAGTCGGATAGCGCCGGATGACGCGATCCTCGTAAAGGGATCGAACAGTGTTGGCCTGTCGCGTCTTGTCGCGGCGTTGGCGACCGGGGATTGATGGATGCTTTATTGGCTGGCGCAGCAGCTTGATTTCCCGGGGGTTCTGAACCTCATCCGCTATCTGAGCTTCAGGGCCGGAGCGGCAATTGCGACCGCGCTTATCCTCGGCCTGCTGATCGGTCCGCGCTTCATCGGCTGGCTGCGCGTGCGGCAGGGCAAAGGACAGCCGATTCGCGACGACGGGCCGCAGACGCATCTTGCCAAGCGTGGTACGCCAACCATGGGCGGGTTGATGATCCTGACCGCGCTGGTCGTTTCCGTGCTGCTGTGGATGAACCTCTCGTCCATCTATGTCTGGGCGTGCCTCTGCGTCACCATGGGTTTCGGGGCGATCGGCTTCCTCGACGATTATGACAAGGTAACGAAAGCCAGCCACAAGGGGCTGTCCGGAAAATTCCGTCTGGCCCTCGAATTTCTGATCGCCGGGGTCGCCGCAGGGCTTATCGTCTGGCACAATGGCACGGCGCTCTATGTCCCATTCTGGAACGGTCCTGCGATCGATCTCGGTCCCTTCTATTATGTCTTCGCGGCTTTCGTGATCGTATCCTTCGGCAATGCGGTCAACCTTACCGACGGTCTCGATGGCCTCGCCACCATGCCGGTGGTGATCGCCTGCATGGCCTTTACTGCGATCGTCTATCTAGCGGGGCGCGCCGATTTCGCTGCCTATCTGGGTATTCCGCATGTTCCGGGCGCGGGCGATCTCGTGATCCTGACCGGCGCGATCATCGGGGCTGGCCTTGCGTTCCTCTGGTACAATGCGCCGCCCGCCGCCGTGTTTATGGGTGATACGGGTAGTCTTGCGCTTGGCGGCACAATCGGTGTGATCGCCGTCGCCACCCATCATGAAATCGTTCTGGGCGTCATTGGCGGGCTTTTCGTTATCGAGGCGTTGTCCGTGATCATTCAGGTGTTCTTTTACAAGCGCACGGGCAAACGGGTGTTCAAGATGGCGCCGATCCACCATCATTTCGAGCAGCTTGGCTGGCCGGAGACGACCGTTGTGGTGCGCTTCTGGATCATATCGTTTGCGCTCGCGCTGGCGGGTCTCGCTACGCTGAAGCTGAGGTAGCGGATGGCGATCGTTTCACCGGCCTTCAGGGGCAAGCGCTATGCGGTTCTCGGGCTGGCGCGATCAGGGCTCGCCACGGTCGAGGCGCTGGCCGCGAGCGGCGCGCAGGTCACGGCCTGGGACACGCGCGAAGAAGCGCGTGCTGAGGTGGCGGACAAGGCAATACTCGCCGACCCGCTGACCATAGAGCTTCAGGGGTTTGAAGGCATCGTCGTTTCGCCCGGCGTGCCGCTGAACCGCCATCCCATAGCGGATCGAGCGCGAGCGGCGGGTGTGCCGATAATCGGTGATATAGAGCTGTTCGCGCTCGCCCGTCCGACATTGCCGCCGCACAGGGTTGTCGGCATTACAGGCACCAACGGCAAGTCGACGACGACCGCGTTGATCCATCATATCATTGAAACGGCCGGAATCCCGACGATGATGGGCGGCAATATCGGCCTGCCGATCCTGGGGCAGGACCCGCTGCCCGAAGGCGGCATCTATGTTCTCGAACTGTCGAGCTATCAGATCGACCTGACCTTCAGCCTCGATTGCGATGTCGCCGTGCTGCTCAATATCACGCCCGATCATCTCGACCGGTATGACGGGTTTGAGGGCTATTGCGCTTCCAAGGCCAGGCTGTTCGATATGCAGTCGGCCAGGCACGCACGCGTCATTGCGATGGATGACGAACCGAGTAAGTCCATCGCATTGCCGCTTTCCAATGTGACCAAGGTGCATGCGGCCGATATTCTGCCATCGAATCAGGCGCGCTGGCCGTCGCTTCAGGGGCCGCATAACGCCCAGAATGCCGCGGTTGCCCTCGCAGTCGCGCACGCGCTCGGCATCCCCGAAGACGTCATCCAGCGCGGCCTGGAAACATACTCCAGCCTCCCACACCGGATGCAGCGCGTGGCCGAACGGAACGGCGTCGCCTATGTCAACGACAGCAAGGCGACAAACGCGGCTTCGACTGCGCCTGCGCTTGCGGCTTATCCGCCAGTGGATGGCAAACCGCGCATCCACTGGATCCTCGGCGGCCTTGCGAAAACCGACGATCTCGACGAATGCGCGCCCTATTATCCCAACATAAAGGCCGCCTATACGATCGGCGAGGCGGGTCATATGTTTG
Organism: Sphingobium sp.; assembly: GCA_050176605.1. Taxonomy (GTDB): domain Bacteria; phylum Pseudomonadota; class Alphaproteobacteria; order Sphingomonadales; family Sphingomonadaceae; genus Sphingobium. The sequence continues at coordinate 5,641 of JBFXHW010000048.1, forward strand.
CAGACCTGCTTCGTCCGCTCATGCCGGTCAACGATTCGGAAATGCTCTCGGCTGCCGTGCGCCGCGCGGCCCGGGTCGCCGAGCCGGGCGATATCGTGCTGCTCTCCCCGGCATGCGCCAGCTTCGACCAGTTCCGCGATTTTGAAGCGCGGGGCGATGCATTCGTGGCATCGGTGGCGGCCCTTGATGAAGGGAGTGGCAAGTGATGCGCGAAAGCGATCGCGTCTCGCGGCGTCCGTTTCGTCCGGGCCAGATGGTGCGTGACTTCCGCAACAAGACAGTGCCGCGCGAACGGACGGCGCTCGCCGTCTGGTTCTGGGAGATCGACCGGCTGCTGCTGGCGCTCATCTTCATCCTGATCGCCATCGGGCTTGTTGCGGTTGCGGCTGCCTCACCGGTTGCGGCTATAGATCGTTCGACCAGCGAGGTCAGTGTCGATCCACTCGTCTATTTCTATCGCCAGATTTTGTGGGTGGGACTTGGCGTACCGCTGATGCTCGGCATTTCCATGCTTCCGCGCGATCAGGCCCGTCGTCTTGCCATATCGCTGGCTCTGTTTTTCCTGTTCACGCTGCTGCTGGTGCCCCTGCTTGGCAGCACGGTGAACGGCGCCCGGCGCTGGATCGATCTGCCTGGCATGCGTTTTCAGCCGTCCGAATTTCTGAAGCCCGTCTATATTGTCACGACCGCATGGCTGCTCTCGCTGCGCGCGCGCGACGCGACGCTTCCTGTCGTTCCGCTTACCGGTGCCGTCACCGGCCTCATCGTGCTGCTGCTCATGCGCCAGCCGGATTTCGGACAGACCGTAATATTCTGCGCCTGTTGGGGCGCCTTGCTGTTGCTCGCAGGCATCTCGTGGCGGATCATCGGCATATTGGCTGTGGCGGGCTTGGCCGGTCTCGTCTCTGTCTATCTTTTCTACGACAATGGGCGTCAGCGCATCAATGATTTCCTTGGCTTCGGCGTCCAGCTCGATACCGGTCCGGATCAGACAGACCTTGCGCACCGGACGATCACCCATGGCGGCTTTACCGGCGTCGGGCCGGGCGGGGGGCAAGCCAAGTTCCAGCTTCCCGAAGCGCATACCGACTATATCTTTTCCGTGATCGGCGAGGAGTTCGGTCTCATCGCCTGCATCGCCATCGCACTCGTCTATCTGGCGATCGTCATGCGCGTACTGCTGCGCCTGCTCGACGAGGACAATCTGTTCGTGCTGCTTGCCGCGGCCGGGCTGACGATCCAGTTCGGGCTTCAGGCGATCATCAACATGGGGGTGAATGCACAGATTTTTCCATCGAAGGGTATGACACTCCCCTTTATCAGCTATGGCGGCTCCTCTATGCTCGCGCTGTGCACCGGCGTGGGGCTGCTGCTCGCCTTCACCAGGCGTAATCCCTATCTGGACGGCAAACCCCGCGCCTCGAAATGGAGTGGCAGATGAGCGTTACCCGTCATTTCGTTCTCGCCGCGGGCGGAACGGGAGGACATATGATCCCAGCCCATGCCGTGGCGGAGGAACTTATGGCGCGCGGCCATCATGTCGCGCTGGTGACCGACGAACGCGGTGCGAAGATCCCCGGTATTTTCGAAAAGGCCGCTGTTCATGTCCTGCCTGCCGGGAGGATGAGCGGTGGACCCATCGGCTGGGTGAGGGGGTTGCGGAGCATCCTCAATGGCCGCGACATGGCGCGGCGCATGTATGAGACGTTCCAGCCCAGCGTGGTGGTCGGTTTCGGCGGCTATCCGGCGTTGCCAGCCTTGCTCGGCGCGCTGAAGGACGGCATCCCCACCGTCATCCACGAGCAGAACGCGGTGCTCGGCCGGGTGAACCGGCTGCTTGCCGGTCGCGTCAACGCGATCGTCACCGCCTATCCGGTGGTGCAGCGGCTCGCGGACAAGCATGAGGTAAAGGTTCATCTGCTCGGCAATCCGGTGCGGGAGGAAGTGATTGCGCTCCGCGATGAGGAATTTCCGGCGCTGACCGAGGAGAGCGTGTTCCGCCTGCTGGTCACGGGCGGCAGCCAGGGCGCAAGCATTTTGTCCGATACCGTGCCGGAAGGGCTGTCGATGCTGCCGGTGTCGCTGCGCCGCCGCCTGCAGGTCACGCAGCAATGCCGTGCCGAGGATATAGAGCGTGTGCGCGCCACCTATGCTGAGCTCGAAATTCCGGCCGATCTGGCGACCTATATCACCGACATGCCGGAAAAGCTGAACTGGGCGCATCTGGTGATCGCGCGTGCGGGCGCATCGACGCTGGCCGAACTCACCGTCGCTGGACGCCCCGCGATCCTGATCCCGCTGCCGTCCGCCATGGACGATCATCAGACCGCCAATGTACGCGAGATGGTGGAAGCGGGAGGTGCGCGCGCCATCCCGCAGGCCCATTTCACACCCGTGGAACTCGCCAAGCAGATGCAGAAGATGGCGATGGAACCGGGCGCCCTGCAGAACGCGGCAAAACGCGCCTGGAATTGCGGCCGCCCATTCGCTGCGCGCGACATGGCCGATCTTCTCGAATCCATAGGAAATGCCCCTCTGATGAACGATGCTCTCTCCGTGGCGCCCGCCGCTGCTCCTGCTCTCGATCTGAAGGGTGTGCCGGCATGAGGGGCGTTGCCACGGATATCGGCACGATCCACTTCATCGGCATCGGCGGCATCGGCATGTCCGGTATCGCCGAGGTGATGCATAATCTGGGCTATAGCGTGCAGGGTTCCGACGTTGCCGAAGGCTATGTGATCGAGGGCCTGCGCAAGAAGGGCATCAGGGTGATGATCGGCCATGATGCGGCCAATTTGGGCGATGCTGCGGTGGTCGTTACCTCTACAGCGATCAAGAAAGGCAATCCCGAGGTCGATCTCGCGCTGGAGCGCCGCGTGCCGGTGATCCGGCGCGCCGAAATGCTGGCCGAGTTGATGCGCCTGAAGTCGACCATCGCGGTCGCCGGGACCCACGGCAAGACGACGACGACAAGTATGGTCGCCGCGCTGCTGGACGCGGGGGGGGTCGATCCGACGGTGATCAACGGCGGCATCATCAACGCCTATGGTTCCAACGCGCGGCTGGGCAGCAGCGAATGGATGGTGGTGGAGGCGGACGAAAGTGACGGCAGCTTCCTGCGTCTCGACGGCACGATCGCGGTCGTCACCAATATCGATCCTGAACATCTCGACCATTATGGTGATTTCGAGAAGGTGAAGGACGCCTTCGTTGAATTTGTCGAGAATGTGCCTTTTTATGGCGCCGCGATCGTCTGCCTCGATCATCCGGAGGTGCAGGCGATATTGCCGCGCGTGCAGGACCGGCGGATCGTCACTTACGGCTTTTCGGCCCAGGCGGATATTCGCGGCGAGAATGTTCAGCCCTATCCGGGTGGCAACCGTTTCGATGTGCAGGTGCGCGAACGTGACGGAAGTGTGCGGCGGATCGAGGGGATCGAAATGCCGATGCCGGGGCGGCACAATGTGCTCAACGCCATGGCGGCGATCGGCGTAGCGCTGCACATGGGCATCGACGACGCGACGATCCAGACCGGCTTCGCCCGGTTCGGCGGAGTGAAACGGCGCTTCACCAAGGTCGGAGAGATCGCGGTTGCCGGCGGCGGGGCGGCGACCGTGATCGATGATTACGGCCACCATCCGGTGGAGATAAAGGCGGTGCTGGCGGCCGCGCGCGAGGGCGCGAAAGGACGTGTTGTCGCCGTGGTGCAGCCGCACCGCTTCACCCGGTTGCACGACCTGATGGACGAGTTCCAGCAGGCTTTCAATGATGCCGACATGGTCTATGCCGCGCCGGTCTATCCGGCGGGCGAAGCGCCGATCGACGGCGTGGACAGCGCCGCGCTGGTGGCGGGGCTGAAGCGGCGCGGACATCGCGCAGCGGCAGAGGTGGACGGGCCAGCCGAGCTCGCGCAACAACTTGCCGGCGACCTGCGTGCCGACGATATGATCGTCTGTCTTGGTGCGGGCGATATCACCAAATGGGCGGCGGGTCTCGCCGATGCGGTTTCCGCCCAGCTTTCCGAGAAAGCAGCATGATCGAGATCGTCGACCTTTGCATTGAGGCGCAGAAGCGCGTGATCGACGCGCATGAAAAGAGCCTGGAGGCGGCGCGCAAGACTCTCGCTACGGCAAACGCCGCCGTGAAGATGCAGGAGGCGATGCAGGACGCCGCGAAGGCGCAGGTCGGGGCCTGGAACAACTGGCTTTCGTTATGGGGCTGGCGCAAGTGAATGAGCGGGCGAGGGTCCCGCACTCCACAAAGGGAAAGCTGACGGCAGATGCGCCGCTGGCGCCGCTGGTGTGGTTCAAGTCGGGCGGCGCGGCGCAATGGCTGTTCGAGCCCACGGACATCGCTGATCTACAGGATTTCCTGAGAAATCTCGATCCGGCGACACCGGTCATGGCGCTCGGCCTTGGCTCGAACCTCATCATTCGTGACGGAGGAGTGCCAGGCGTCGTCGTGAGGCTCGGCAAGGCTTGCGGCAAGGTGGAGCAGGCTGGACCGCAGACACTGAAATGCGGCGGTGGCGCGAGCGGCATCGCCGTCTCCTCGGCGGCACGAGATGGCGGAATTGCCGGTCTCGAATTTCTACGCTCGATACCGGGCACGGTGGGCGGTTTTGTGCGGATGAACGGCGGTGCCTATGGTCGTGAAACCCGCGACATACTAATGGAATGCGATGTCGTACTGCGCTCCGGTGAGCTGGTGACACTGCCGGTCGATGCGCTGCACTATACCTATCGCCACAGCGAACTGCCCGAAGGTGCCATCGTCGTTTCAGCCACCTTCCGTGGAGAGACCGGTGACCCTGTCGCGATTCAGGCCGAGATGGACCGGATTGCCGCTGCGCGGGAGGAAAGTCAGCCGCTGCGCTCCAGGACCGGTGGGTCGACTTTCAAGAACCCGCCCGGTCACAAGGCATGGCAGCTGGTCGACGAGGCCGGATGTCGAGGCTTGCAGCTTGGCGGAGCGCAGGTGAGCGAAAAGCACACCAACTTTCTGCTCAATCTGGGCGACGCCACCAGCAGCGATGTCGAGGCGCTGGGCGAGGAAGTCCGGCGCCGTGTGAAGGGCAAGAGCGGAATCGAGTTGGAATGGGAAATCCAGCGGGTCGGATTGCCGATTGGGGAGACGTCACGATGACGCGCGGCCCCTGGCATGTCGCCGTGCTGATGGGCGGCTGGTCCGCCGAACGGTCCGTTTCACTGTCAAGCGGCGAGGGGGTGGCGAAGGCACTGGAATCGCGCGGCCACAAGGTGACGCGCGTCGATATGGATCACGACGTCGCGGTGCGCCTTTCACAGGTGAAGCCCGACGTCGTGTTCAACGCATTGCACGGCGTTCCGGGCGAGGACGGCACTGTGCAGGGCATGCTCGATCTGATGGGCATGAAGTACACTCATAGCGGGCTCGCCACGTCCGTGATTGCGATAGACAAGCAGCTCACGAAGCAGAGCCTCGTGCCACACGGCATTCCGATGCCGGGCGGGCAGGTGGTAAAGAGCGAGAGCCTTTATGAGGGCGATCCGATGCCGCGCCCTTATGTCGTGAAACCGGTAAATGAGGGCAGCTCTGTCGGCGTCGCCATCGTGACGGCGGACGGCAATTACGGTTCGCCCATCGGCCGTGATACGCACGGGCCCTGGCAGGAGTTCGAGGAATTGCTGGCGGAACCCTATATCCGCGGGCGCGAACTGACGACTGCCGTGCTGGGTGATGAGGCATTGCTGGTTACCGAGTTACGGACGCGTACCGGCTTCTACGATTTCGACGCCAAATATACCGACGGCCTGACCGAACATATCTGTCCGGCCGACATTCCCGTTGAGATCGCCGCTGCATGCAAGGACATCGCGATCCGCGCGCACAGGCTGCTTGGGTGCAAGGGTGCGTCCCGTGCTGATTTTCGCTGGGATGACGAGCGGGGCCTTGATGGGCTCTTTCTGCTGGAAGTGAATACGCAGCCGGGCATGACACCCTTGAGCCTCGTGCCGGAGCAGGCGGCCAAACTTGGCATTGACTACGCAGAGCTGGTTGAACGCATTGTTGAGGAAGCCCTCGGAATGGAGGCGGCCGCATGAGCGAAGTGCGCATTCGGCGTGGCGGGACGGGCCGCATGTCGGTGAAGCCTAAAAAGTCCGCGTCCGGGCGTCGGACTGGCGGAGCGAAGGGGCGCGGCAAGTCACCGGTCAACGCTCTACTCGCGCGCCTGCCCATCGCGGAACGGACTCTGCAGCGCGGCATCACATGGAGCGTCGTGATTGCCGTCGTTGTCGTGCTGGTGGGCGTCGCCACCTTCTTCGGGTTGCCCGGCATGGCGCATATGGAAATGGCCGAATTCGCGGCGAAAACCGGCTATGAGGTCAAGAAGGTTCAGGTAACCGGCACCAGCCGCATGGACGAACGGCAGGTCTATAATATCGCGCTAGGCGAGGTGGACCGGTCCATGATGAACGTTGATCTTGACCGCCTGAGGCAGGATATCATGCGCCTGCCCTGGGTGAAGGACGCCCGTATTTCGCGCCGTCTGCCCGATACGCTTGCGGTCGACATCGTGGAGCGCACGCCAGCCGCCGTTTGGCAGCACGAGGGCCAGCTTGCACTGATCGACGCGAGCGGTGCGGTGCTCGAACCGGTCAGTGTCGATGCCATGCCCGATCTCCCGCTCGTTGTCGGCGATCAGGCCAACCTGCAGGCGGAACGGCTCGCGCGGCTGATGGAGGCGGCGCCGGCGCTAAAGCCGGTGCTCGCCGGTGCGACATGGGTGGGCAATCGGCGCTGGGACCTGCGCTTCCAGTCCGGCGAAACGCTGGCATTGCCCGAGGGCGATGAGACGGCTGCGGCCGCGCTGGTCGAATTTGCCCGGCTGGACGGCATAAACCGGTTGCTCGGGCGAAACATCGTCCGGTTCGACATGCGCGATCCCGACAAGTTCGTGCTGCGCCTGCCCAAGGGGCAGGGCGGCGCGGCCTTACCCGCTGATACGGCGTCGGTGCCGGAGAAGCCGACAGGAGCGAGCACGCTGCCCGCAACTGAGGAGAAATCCGAACCCGCGAAGAGTGAGGAGCAGGGCTGATGCCGCCGCCGAAGCCGCGCGAGCTGATCACCGCCATTGATGTCGGGTCCTGGAAGGTTTCCGCGCTGATCGCCGGCGTTAATGATGCGGGCGAACTGGAGGTGCTCGGCACCGGCCAGCGCGAAAGCCGTGGCGTGCGGCGCGGGTTCATCGCCGATATGGAACGCACCGAAATGGCGATCCGCGAAACGGTGGAGCAGGCCGAACGCGTCGCCGGCCTTAACATCGAGGATGTCTGGGTTGGATTTTCGGGCGGTAATCTCGTCAGCGATATTGTTTCGGTTGTGCGCTATCTGGGCGGCGACCG